>CALMXV010000033.1 GCA_937871155.1 uncultured Taibaiella sp.
TTACTGCCTCCGGAGGTCCTTTCTTTGGTAGAAAACCTAACTTCCTTGTAAATGTCAAAGCATCCCACGCTTTACAACATCCCAATTGGACGATGGGTTCTAAAATCACTATTGATAGTGCTACGCTAATGAATAAAGGATTGGAGATGATAGAAGCTAAATGGTTATTCGGACTTAAAAATGACCAAATAGAGGTTATCGTACATAGAGAAAGCATCCTTCATTCGTTTGTGCAGTTTGTAGATGGCTCTATGAAAGCACAAATGGGATTGCCAGATATGAAGTTGCCTATTCAGTATGCCTTGGGTTTTCCTCAACGGCTTCAAAATGACTTCAAACGATTTGATTTTAAAAATTATTCAAAACTTCATTTTGATGCCCCTGATTACAAAACTTTCCGTAATCTTGCAATCGCTAAAGAAGCCATGGAAAAAGGCGGAAACGTGCCCTGCATCATGAATGCAGCCAACGAAATGGTAGTGGAATCTTTCTTGAACAACCGTGTAGGTTTTCTTGAAATGAGTGACGTGATTGAAAAGGTGATAGAAAAAATCCCATTTATAGAGCACCCTACGCTGGAAGACTATGAAAAGTCAGACCATGAAGCCCGTATATTAGCGACCGAACTGCTTAAAAATTCACAGCTTTCGGTGTATTAACCTTCTATTTTGATTCATAAATAATGTCATTACAATTAAACACAGTCCTGCTTTTATCCGGCGGTTGGGTACAAGCCCTACAACTTTTAGCTGCGCTTTCTTTACTAATTCTTTTACATGAGTTCGGGCATTTCTTCTTTGCTCGACTTTTTAAAACTAGAGTTGAAAAGTTCTATCTGTTTTTTGATTTCTTATTTCCGTTTCCAGGCTTACTCAACTTTGCCTTGTTTAAAAAGAAAAAAGGAGATACGGAATATGGTCTAGGCTGGTTTCCATTAGGTGGCTATGTGAAAATATCCGGCATGGTAGATGAAAGTATGGATAAAGACCAGATGGCACAACCTCCACAGCCTTGGGAATATCGTTCTAAAAAAGCCTATCAAAGACTATTGATAATGCTTGGTGGTATTATCATGAACATTCTTGTAGCCATTGCTATTTACATTGCCATTTTTGGAATTTGGGGAGAACAATATTTGCCGGTTCAAAACATGACCTATGGTATTAGTGCCGACTCATTAGCAAAGAGCGTTGGATTTAAAGACGGTGATAAAATCATTCGTGTAGGGAATAAGAACGTAGAACGCTTTAACGATGTGATGAAAGAATTTATTTTCCAACAAGCCAATCGTTTTGAAGTAGAGCGTGACGGACAACCGGTAACCATCAATATACCGGAAGGCACCATTGGTAGTATTATCAAATCCAGAAAAAAAGGGGGCTTTCTTTCTGTAAGAACACCTTTTTTAGTAGGCGATATTGGCAAGGGTTCCGCTGCTGAAAAAATAGGTTTAAAAGCTGATGATAGCATCCTTTCATTAAACAATGAGCCTACTCAGTTCTTCGACCAGTTTGAAGCAGCAAAACAAAAATACAAAGGACAAGAAGTCACCTTGAATGTGGTTAGGAATAATCAACTCATCACTATTAATGGTACATTGCCGGCAAATGGCGTTTTTGGCTTCCGACCTAATATAGAACCGGAACGCTACTTCGCACTCGAAACTATTAAATATGGGATGGGGGCTTCTATAGCTAAAGGATTTTCTACTACGGTTGAAACCTTTGGTTCTTACTTTGAACAATTTAAATTCTTATTTACTTCTAAAGAGATTAAAGCTTCTGAAAGCCTTGGCGGTATTGTTAGTTTCGGTCAAATGTTCCCTACGGAATTTAGCTGGCAAACCTTTTTACATCTTACAGCATTTGTCTCTATTATCCTTGCCTTCATGAACCTACTACCCATTCCAGGGCTAGATGGCGGCTATGTTATTTTCTTATTGTTTGAATTAATCAGCGGTAAAAAAGTAAGCGATAAAGTGATGGAAAAAGCGACTACAGTAGGCTTAGTGCTGTTACTAGCATTAATGCTTTATGCAAATGGCTTAGATATATTTAGGCTGTTTAAATAGCTACACATCTTTACATAAAAAAACACCCGACAAAAAAATTCCTGTCGGGCGTTTTTAATGATTACTCTTTCCTACATTAATACAAACTTGTCGGCATCATTCAGAAAGGGAAATTGTGCTCTACAATTCATCAAATGATTTTTATCCATTGTCATTGAATGTACAACCGCTTGATCTTTTTGTTCCCATAATACCTCACCTAACGGACTTATAACACAGCTATCCCCGCTATGATTAATGCCATTACCATCTATCCCTACTCTGTTGACACCTATAACATAGCTCATGTTTTCTATAGCTCTTGCTATCAACAAGCTTTTCCACGCATGTGCTCTTCGCTCCGGCCAATTAGCAATTACTATTAGGGCATCATATTCTTGACTTTGATTGCGCAGCCAAACAGGAAATCGCAAATCATAACATACTACCAAACATATCTTCCAACCATTTACACTTACCACTAAACGCTTGTTGCCAGCAGTATAGTGTTGGTCTTCTTGTGCAAAGGCAAATAAATGTCGTTTATCATAAGTATAATACGCACCATTAGGCATCATCCAGATAAGACGATTAAAATATTGCCCTTGTTCTTCTATCATCAAGCTTCCTGTAAGGATACATCGATGCTGTTGTGCCATTTGTTTCATCCAAGAGACCGCTTCCCCATCCATAGTTTCTGCAAATCGTTCCGGATGCATACTAAACCCGGTACTAAACATCTCCGGTAACACGACGATTTCTTTCTTATCTTTTATATTCGCTATTTGATGTTCGTATTGAGCAAAATTGGCCGCTTTATTTTCCCATTCAATATCTGGTTGCACAAGGGAAATATTAAGTTTATCTGATGGCATTGTAATTGGGTATTTTAAATTTATCGTAACTTGGAAATCAAATTTATAAAAATGAAAAAACTATCCTACCTATTGTTGTTAATCCTTCTTTCAGTAAGTACCATTGCTCAAGGTAAAGGACTCTCCGGAAATTGGAAAGAAGTATCTTGCACAAATGCAGAAGGGGATATTTTAACTATCCGTGATACTATATTTCTTTCATTTTTGGAAGGTAACGAATATATATGGATGCTAGATGGTAACCCATCACGCAGAGGTAGCTACAAAGTCATTCAAGATACTTTAGACCTTGGCGCAAGAAAATTCACCATTTTAAAAAATAGTTCTAAGTCACTTATCTTAACAGACGGCTATTTTGAGTATAGATTTATTCCCACAGAAATCAAAGCTTCATTATCTGTATCTGAAAAGCTTCCTACAGCAGTAGAAGACTTAAATGCTATTCTTGGTACATGGAAGGTTTTTAAAAGAACCAGTGATGCTCCATTAAAGAAAATAGATTATAATACCCTTTTACAAAAAATAGTGGTCGTATCCAGTGATACTCCACCTTATGGATATATAACAGCAGCCTCAAA
>CALMXV010000034.1 GCA_937871155.1 uncultured Taibaiella sp.
AAATGCACCAACGGAAAATCTTTTACCGGTTCGTCAATAGCGTTGGCTTCGCCTTCATCATTAAAGAAAGAGAATTGATGTGTTTTTTGCACCAAAAATTTAAACATATAATCTCTGCGTTTCAGCATAGTTCCGTTTACGGAACTCCACTCACTAAAAATAATGGGTTGCTTTGTTTTCGGGTTGGTAAAGTCCAAAGCATCGCCCCAAAGAATGTTTCGATGCAATAGAAAGTCCACACTACGCAACACTTCGGGTTTGCATTTGTCGGCATACAAAGCGTTGTATCGTTCTTTAAAAATATTGAACAAACGCTGGCGACATTCTTGGGCGTTGTCTTCCAAAATATCCACTCCATAAATGCTTGAAATGGCAAATACCGCATATTGTTCCCACTCAATTTGAGTATGTGCGTATTTGTGCTCTACCACGTTTAGTTTTCTGTTCAGCACTTCTGCAAGAAAGTTGCCGTTACCGCAAGCAGGTTCAAGGAAACGGCTGTCAATGCGTTCGGTTTCGTGTTTCACAAGGTCAAGCATAGCGTTTACTTCACGTTGGTTGGTAAAAACTTCTCCGTGGTCAGCTACACGTTGCTTAGATTTAACTTGCTTGTTCGTTGTCAATTTACTCGATTTAAAAAATTAATTACTTGACGTCTAAGTTACTATTATCTAATAGTTATAATGAAAATCAAAAAAAGAATAAGGCCTAAGGTTAAACAAACATCTTTCAAAATTAATCTTAGTCACTATATGGTTGAAAATACAGAAGGAAAATAGACTTTCATAAATAATACCTAAAAAGGCATTTTAAAAATCAATGTATCACTAGCTCAAAACATATTCTACTACCTTTACCACAACTAATTATCAGATTATACATGAGCTATACCATCATTGACAATAAAGGAGCACAACAATACGAGTTACATGCCGAAGGACATACAGCAGTGATAACCTATCATCATCATCAAGGGACTATTGAGTTGGAACATACTGTGGTGCCAGAAGCCTTAGGAGGCAAAGGCATTGGTTCTGTAATGGCGAAATATGCTTTAGAAGCAGCTACAAATGCCCATTTAAAAGTAATCGCAACTTGCCCATTTATTAAATCGTATATCGACCGTCATCCGCAATATCAATCATTAATAGCAACTGACTAATCTTAAAATTTATCTTTAAAAATACTAAAGCAATTAAACGAAGGAGTATGCAGCAACCACCCATTATTAAAGTAGAAAACTTAGTAAAAAAATACGATCAATTTGAGGCTGTAAAAGGGCTGAGTTTTGAAGTGAAAGAAGGGGAAATTTTTGGACTACTGGGACCAAATGGTGCTGGGAAAACAACCACACTAGAAATCATAGAAACACTACGGGACAAGACTTCCGGAAAAATTACCGTGAATGGTTGGGATATAGATACCCATCCTCAAGAGATAAAAAAAATCATCGGGGTACAGCTTCAAGCGGCAGGCTACTACCCTAACTTAAATCTAAAACAAGTCATCGCACTTTTTGCAGGATTGTATAATAGAGAAGTGGATACCATGGCATTACTTGCTTCTGTGAATCTCACCGACAAAGCAAAGAATAAATTCAAAGAGTTATCTGGCGGTCAAAAGCAACGATTCTCCATAGCGACCACTTTAGTAAATAACCCTAAGATTATTTTTTTAGATGAACCCACTACCGGCTTAGACCCACAAGCAAGACGCAATCTTTGGGATTTGATTAAACAACTTAGAGACCAAGGAGCTACAGTAGTCATCACCACACATTATTTGGACGAAGCAGAAGTATTATGCGATAGAGTGGCGATCGTAGATAGTGGCAACATCATAGCTATTGATTCTCCAGACGGACTTATTGATAAACTGCTTGAAAAAGGTTTTGTAAAACCTAAGCCTACCAAAGGCGCTAACTTAGAAGATGTGTTTTTAGAATTAACGGGAAAAGATTTGAGAGAAGCTTAAAAGATGCTTTAATACTAACAATTTTAAACACGCTACTACTCGCACATTTCGGATTAAGTTCTTTTAACAAATTAAAGAAATGACAAGTACAAGAAAACTGTACATTTGCTCATAAAGACCTATTTTAATACAACTTATGTCCTCTAACATTATTAAATCACTGTGGATAATCATCCTTGCGAGTTGCCTTTCCTTTCATGCACAAGGGCAAGACGATATGCAAACCTTTCGTAATTTTCAATTCTCGTTTACAAGGGTGAGTAATGCATGGATGTCTTACAATGATACACTAGCCAAACTTTTTAAATCTAAAGGGCTTCAGTACCCTGCAAAAGATATTTACATACGCTCGTTTAAGGCTAGCAATGATATGGAACTGTGGGCGCGAGATAATGATACGGAAGAATATAGATTAGTAAAGAATTATCGTATTTGTGCTCTGTCCGGTATCATGGGACCCAAAAGAATTGAAGGCGACCGACAAGTACCCGAAGGTCTTTATTTCATTGACGATTTCAACCCCAAAAGTGAATTTTATTTATCAATGCTACTGAACTATCCGAACTACTCAGATATGTTGCTAGGTAATAAACAAAAACCCGGTGGCGATATTTATATTCATGGAGGATGCGTGACGGTTGGCTGTATGCCTCTTACAGACCAAGTGATTCAGGAGTTTTATGTATTATGTTTGAATGCTAAATTGAACGGATTAAACTATATACCCGTCCACATTTTTCCGGCTCGTTTCAATCGTGCAGGGCTCAACTATCTAGGTCGCTCTTACCGTGATGATATCGAAAAACAAAAGTTCTGGGTGAACCTAAAAGCTAGTTACGACTATTTCGAAAAGAACCACAAATTACTACCAGTGATGTATAATAAAGAAGGCAAGTACGTCAACTAATCTACCCTTAAATTAATCATGAACTTCAACCTAATTCGTAAGGCTTTTCTTTCTTTACCCCTCCTTTGTTTTTTATTAGCTTCGTGTGAAAAAGAGGTACACATCAAATTAAATAATAGTGAAGCAAAATTGGTGGTAGATGGCATGATAGAAACGAACGGCTACCCCTTTGTCGTACTTACAAAATCTATAGGTTATTTTTCAAAAATTGATTTAGCTACGCTGCAAAATTCCTTTGTACATCAAGCTATCATCACGGTTTCTGATGGAAGCACTTCTATCAAACTTAGAGAATACATGATAGATACTGGATTTAATGGAGCAAATACTTTTTCTTTTTACTCTATAGACACTTCAGATGCTGCCGCTTTCAATTTTAAAGGAACCCCCGAAAAATATTATAGTATCAAAATTGAAGTAGATAACAAAACATATACTGCCACTACCAAAATTCCTTCGGTCTCCGGTGTTGATTCCATTTGGTTTCGCAAACCTAATGGTGAAGTTAAAGTCCCTACAGCGCGCATTCTTTATGCACGTTACAAAGACCCTGATAGCCTGGGAAATTATGTACGCTATTTTACTAAAAAAAATAGTGAACTATACTTGACTCCTTTCAGTT
>CALMXV010000035.1 GCA_937871155.1 uncultured Taibaiella sp.
GAACTAACTTTAATCTTATCTGAGATGGCAAATAGCGCTAACACGGAATTACTATCTGTAAACCAAATCACAGTTTTGGCTTCTGCGGTCCATGATGAGGCAATTTGTAGTAAGTCATCCGTTATCAAAATCCCTTTTTCATCCATTAGGGTTTTGTTGCCTATAAAATAGGTTTTGCCATCATGCATCCCACAAACCCCTTTACCTAATAAGGTTTCAAAATTTTCTATGGTTGTTGATGGCGTTGTAGGATACAATTGAATCACAGCTTCTGCTAATGGATGTGAAGAAAGGCGTTCTAAACTTACTAATACTGCTAAGTGCTTATCTACTTTTTCAATCCAATGTTCGTCCGTTACTATAGGCTTCCCGGCAGTAATGGTTCCAGTTTTATCCAATACGATTGCAGTCAGCTTTTTTGCATTCTCCAAGCTTTCTGCATCTTTGATTAAAATACCTTGTTCGGCACCTTTACCCACCCCTACCATGATGGCGGTAGGTGTAGCTAAGCCTAAGGCACAAGGACAAGCTATGATTAACACCGTAATCGCTGCAATAAGCCCTTGTACCCATGCATATTCTCCTCCTAAAATGATCCAAGCAATAAACGTAATAATCGAAATACCAATAACCACTGGAACAAAAACTGAGGCTATCTTATCCACCAATTTTTGAACCGGTGCTTTGCTACCTTGTGCATCTTGTACCATTTTTATAATCTGTGCAAGTAAAGTTTCTTTCCCTATTTTTTCAGCCTCAAATACAAAGCTTCCTTTTTGGTTAATGGTGCCTGCAAATACGTTATCGTTTGTTGTTTTTAGTATCGGAATCGGTTCCCCGTTCAACATACTTTCATCTACATAAGAATTCCCTGTTACCACTTTACCATCTACTGCTATCTTTTCGCCGGGCTTTACTAGGATGGAGTCTCCAAGCACTACTTGTTCAATGGATAGTTGTTTTTCTATACCATCCGCTAATACAATAGTCACTGTTTTAGGTTGTAAGCCCATTAGCTTTTTGATGGCTGAAGATGTGTTGGATTTAGCTTTTTCTTCCAAGAGTCTTCCTAGTAAAATGAACGTGATAATAACCGCTGCCGCCTCAAAATAAACATGTACATGCAACCCGCGTTGGTGCCAAAATGAAGGATACACCATATTGAAAACACTAAATACATAAGCAATGCCAGTGCTCAGTGCTACTAAGGTATCCATATTAGCAGAACGATGCTTGGCTTGATTCCATGCATTGACAAAAAAATCTTTTCCATACCAAAAAACAACTGGGGTTGTGCAAACCCACATGATAAGATTGGCATACGGTATATTCATAAAGAACATACCTATGATAAAAACCGGTATCGTAAATAATGAAGCTCCTAATACCTTTTTTTTCAGCATGATTAGCTTCTGTTCTTGTATTACTTCTAGGTTTTCTTGTTGGTTGGAAGGGTCTTTTAAAATCAATAAGTCATATCCAGCAGCTTGAACAGCCTTTTGCAATGCCGCGGGATGGGTCATAGTAGGCAAGTATTCAACCGTTAAGTTGCCGGTAGCAAAGTTGACGGATGCATGAAGCACTCCGTTTACATACGATGCTGTACTTTCAGCACTAGAAGCACAAGAGGCGCAGCTCATACCTATAACCGGAAAACTTTGTTTGACCGTAGGCACTTCATAGCCTAAGTCTTTAATGGCTTTTATTGTTTGAGTAAGAGCAGTACTATCTGCCAAAGAAACCACCACTCGTTTATTATTGAATTCAACTCGGTGTACTGTGATTCCTTTTATCGTTTCTATGCTTTTAGATAGGATTTGAGCATCATGTTCATTAGCCAAATTTGTGATAGGTATTAAGATTTCTTCATGTTCGAGCATTTCATCTTCATTTTATGATGGCAAAGATGGCTCGAATGCTCCATCCGAATGTTATGTAATTCAGTTTTTGTTTTACATAAACCTGATTTGCTTGCTCCAAATAAAAAGAAAATAAAACTTGTCGTATGTAGGGAAGGTTAAATGGATAGGGCAATGACAGCAATGATTTCCATTAATAAGGCAATACCCAAATGCACAATGATACCGCCGTATATAGAACGCGTTTTATAGGCTAAAATTCCCAATAACCAACCTCCGAAAAACGAACTAATCGTTTCGCCTAAAGGCTTACCAAAATGTATGGTGACATAAAACACACACATGGGTAAGATGGCTTGAGGCCCTGCGATTCGCATAAATGCCAGTATCAAAAATCCTCTAAAGAAAAACTCTGTCGTCACAAAATCGGAAGCATAACACAGCTCGTAGAGTAAGGACAATGATGTTTTATGAGAAGTTTGAAGCGGTAAATCTAATTTGTAAACTCTGGGATAGACCGCTAAAAAATCAGGTTGTGTAGCTGCCCAAACTAGCAAGGGCAACATCAACAACAGTAAGATGAAATAAGGCTTCAGTAATACATCTCTTAACTTAAAACCATATAAAGGTTGTTCTTTTCTATCTACAAAAAACCAATAAATTGTAATGGGAAGAAATAGGAAAAAAAAGCCTTGCACGTTCATTACATACTTTGCAAACACCGTTTGATAGCCGTCTGGTGACAGTTCCATCGTCCAAGTGGTCAGGTAATGAAACCAAGTACGAACAGAAAACAACAACACCGATAAAAACACCAACAACCATAGCTTCATATTTCTTAACAGATGCCGATCTCTTGGGCTGAACACATAAAGTAAATAAGCTCCTCCAAAAGAAAGTGAGTACATCAGTATATACCGAGTGAGCCGTTTGGTACTGTTAAATTCAAAATCGATATAGTTTCTCTCAAAGTTGATACTATATTCTATAGCCACCAAAGCCGCTGTAAACAAGACGATAGCTATAAAATAAGGTAGTCGGAAATGCTCTTGGAAATAGAGTCTTATCAGAGAAATAACTTTCTTCATCGATATATTTGATTCCTTAGATTATTTTTTGGAGGCTTTAGGCAATGCCCAAACAGATAATATTTGTGCTGCATGGTCTTTTGATGCTACCTTATCTATCACATGAGCAACTAGTCCTTTTTCATCAATAAGGTAAGTAGTTCTTAAGATTCCCATGTAATTTTTTCCAAACAAAGTCTTCTCTCCCCAAGCTTGATAAGCCTTTACTACCACCCCTTCTTCATCCGATAAAAGCGGAAAGGGCAACTGATTTTTCTTTATAAAATTTTGATGGCGTTTCTCACTATCCATGCTTATGCCAATCACTTCAATAACGGCTTTTTTTAATAAGGAAATATGGTCTCTTAAATTACAAGCCTGCACCGTACACGTAGGAGTACTATCTTTTGGATAAAAATATAAGGCTATTTTTTTCCCTTTGAAATCTGCAAGTGATAACATCGTCCCATCTTGATTGGGCAAACTAAATGAAGGCGCTTGGGTTCCTATTGATAGCATAATTTTTTTCTTTTTTATTTGTCAGCTGTATCGCCATGATGTAACATCCGTTGCGACGCTCCATTCATCTGCAGTAGTGCTATGAAGCTTTGTATAGTTTATGCGTCAAATATAGCTTTGAAAATTTAATTGAAACAACATTCCATTTATCGAATAAATGAATAAACTATCGTTCGTTCATTATCGTTTTCATCTACGGCTTTTACTATAAGTTCATGTTTTCCTTTGCCACAGAACTGATCAAATTTATACACATACACATTACCAAATGGCTCAAACAATACCCATTTCCCATCTATCGTTGCCCTAAACTCTTTGATGCTCGTCATCTCTTCGGTTGCTTGTATTCGCAGGGTTTTTAGCTTAGATACATCACTTGATTTTTGTAGATTTTGGAGGATAGGGGCTGTTGTATCTACTTTTAAATAGTAGGTACCAAATTTCCTTACACGATTTTTATACCAAGCATCTTCAAGTTTTGCAGCCATACCACTCGTGTTTATTTCATCTTGATAAAGAAGTACCATTTTATTTCTTAAGGCAAAGGGTACGGGTTTATTGGGTTTGATGCGGATAGTGAAATAGTTATGTGCCGGTATCGTACGCTCCGCTATAGTGTACTTTTCTGAATAACTACCGGTATCGGATGTATTAGCAACACTAAAACACACATCAGTATAAAACACTTGATTGTTTAATTGAAGTTGAAGATTAGGGTAGGGAGTTAATTCATAAGACTGTTGATGCTTGAGTGTATTATTACAAGATATCGTTGCATTACTTGCTGCAACCAATAGGTTAAGTTGAATGATAGCTTTATTGTCATAAGCATCTATCAGCTCAATCGTCATAGAATGGTAACCAGTAGTGAGATGGCTAACTCCAAAATTGTTGTTGAGACCTTCATAAATATTAAGTGCATTCCCAGGGAGTTTAAACAAACATTGATACCATTCGTTTCTAAGCACTTTGCTTCTATAGTCAGCATAGGCATGCAAGTATCGAGTTTCATCATAACCTATATCATCAAGGGTTATCTTACCTTGTTGTTGCCCATCTATAGCCCAAGTAGCTTCATAAAAATTCAGTGTGTTGATACTGTTGTTCATAAAATCATTTACTTGAATACCGAATCCCAACGCTGTAGCTGAAGCTTTAATAGTATCTTTTGTAGTATAGTAAGTTCCTTTTTTTATAAGCTTATAATAGTTCGGAGTTTGTTGATAGAAATCTTCATCCATACTGTATAGAGCTAAATCCGTTGGTATAGGGGCTTGTGTATCCTTGATGTCAAATCCAAACAAAGAACCATTGAGTGGATGTTCTGTTTTCGTATCACGAATCTCAAAATGTAGATGAGGAGCTGAAGAGCCTCCGGTATTGCCACTCCAAGCTATTTGTTCGCCCTTATCAACAGGAAATTGTTCCGGGGAAAATGTCAAATCTACAGTCCAGCTTTGTTTTTTGTATTGCTGTGCACGTAAATAGTATTGTAGTTTAGGAGCAAAATCATTGAGGTGGGCATACAAGGTTGTAAAGCCATTAGGGTGTGTTACATAAAGCGCATGACCAAAGCCTCCACGTTCAATTTTCATTCTGGAGATATAGCCATTTGCGGCAGCACGTACAATAAGATTTTCTTTGCCATTTGTTTTTATATCCAGTCCGCTATGAAAATGATTCGGACGACATTCTCCAAAATTTCCGGCGAGAAGGATAGGGATATCTAAGGGATTTCTAAAATAGCCTTGAGGATATTTGGATATTTTTTCTTGGCTATAAGCATTAGGTAGAAATCCTAAGTACAAAAAAACTAGTGCAAGGAATAAGTAATGTTTCATTATACCACAAGTTCGGAATTTGTTTTAATAAGTTTTCAGCTTGATTTATTCTATAAAGCAACTAAATATTAAAGCAAACTTTTAAGAAGAATAAAACCGCTTCTTCGAAATTAAAGAAGCGGTATTTTACACTAATTGAGTTTAACTCAACTAATCAAAATGTAATTTATAAACACTACTATTTTTGATGTCTTCATGTGAACTGAAATTTACGTCTAAGTCTTTTATTAATCCTGTATCCAAGCCATATACCCAACCATGTATAGATAATTCTTGCCCACTTGACCATGCTTGTTGAACGATGGAGGTTACTGCCAGATTGAGCACTTGTTGTTTCGTATTATATTCTACAAAGAATTTGAAGCGCTCCTTTTCATCTTTAATAGCTTCTATTTCTTTTTTGCCAAAACGATAACTGTCTTTGATATGTCGAATCCAATTGTCGATAACGCCTACAGGTGCACTACCCATAGCGGCTTTTACACCACCACATCCATAATGCCCACATACAATGATATGTTTTACTTTAAGGATATTGACGGAATAATCTAAGACACTCAACAAATTCATGTCCGTATGAATAACCATGTTAGCAATATTCCTATGAACAAACACTTCACCTGGTAACGCTCCGACTATTTCGTTTGCCGGCACTCTACTATCCGAACATCCTATCCACAATAAGGGAGGTGATTGTGTATCTTTTAATTTTTCAAAAAAATGAGGATCGAGTTTTAGCATACTATAAGCCCACTTTTTGTTGTTTTCTTTGAGATTGTTATAATATTCTGACATGTGTTGTTTTGATTTTAATAAAATGAATGTTTAATTGGTTGCTTCGGCTTTTATTTCGGTAATGACTTCGTTTGATGATTTTAGGTTGTTTCTATGTTCCATGAGCAAGGCATGTTCTATAGAAACCTGTCGGATATCTGTATCGGTATTAGCAAGGTTGTATTCTTCTTTAAAACCAATTACTGTTACTTCTACATTTCGTAAAGGTGCTCTGATGTCTCTAAACTCTCTTATACTATCAAGGATGTCATGAGCAATATATACCGTGTCAGAGGCATTGATAATTACCTTAGAGTCTTCCGGGATAGCATCAAGAGTGAACAGAATCGCTGCTTTATTAAGAAAGGAGACTTCTTGTGCCAAGTGAATATGAATGATATCTCCAGTTGCGTACTCTTCTTTTTTGAAATAGTAGGCACGTTTCATATTTCCTCTTAGAATAGAAAAAATACTGATTATCATACCCAATGCGACACCATATAAAAGGTCGGCAAAGACAACGGTAACCACAGTAACAATAAACGGTATAAATTGATACTTTCCTCTTTGATAAAAATGACGAAATACAGCAGGTTTAGCTAATTTATACCCTATGTATAATAAGATGGCTGCTAAGGTGGCTAAAGGAATTTTGTTTAACATGAATGGTATAGTAAGCACGCAAAGCAACAAGAAAACACCATGAATGATTGCGGACATTTTTGTTTTAGCTCCTGCATGTACATTGGTGGAAGACCGCACCACTACTGAAGTTAAGGGTAGTCCCCCAATGAGTGCACTAGCCATATTACCAATACCTTGTGCTTTCAGTTCCAGATTCGTATCCGTTAATCGCTTTTGCGGATCCAACCTATCGGAAGCTTCTATACATAAAAGTGTTTCGATAGAAGCCACTATAGTAATGGTAAGTGCCGTTATCCAAACTTCTTTTTTAAGTAAGCTTACACCATTAAATCCATCTGAAAAATTCAAAAAATCAGGATGATATAAGGAGCCTCTCAATTCTTGAAAATTTGAAAAAATAGGTAACCCTACAAGGTAGCGAGCTTCTTTAATAGCTAAGTTGCTATTGGTGGCAACAAATAGCTCATTAACTAAGGTGCCTACAATGACAGCAACTAAAGCGCCGGGTAATAGTTTAATTTTTTTTAAGAAAGATATTTTATCCCAAAGAATAACGATCAAAAACGATATTAATGCTATAACGGCTATACCTAGCTGTAGTTGTGTAAAGGAAGTTGCAATATCAGAGAATATCTCTAAGCCACTTCCAACTTCTACATCAGCACCAAAAGCTTTGGGTATTTGTTTTAAAAAAATAATGATACCAATGCCCGCCAACATCCCCTCTATGACATTATTAGGGAAATAATTTGAGATAGCACCTGCATTTAAAAAACCGAGTATGAGTTGCATCAAACCTGCAATAAAAACAGCGGTTAAAAATGTTTCAAATGAACATAATGAAAGTATAGCGGCTACTACTATAGCTGTAAGTCCAGCAGCAGGGCCGGAAACACTTATATGAGAATTGGAAATGCTGCCTACAATAATGCCACCTATAATGCCGGTTACAATACCTGCAAATAAAGGGGCGCCCGAGGCCATCGCAATTCCTAAACATAGTGGCAATGCCACTAAGAACACTACCAAACCTGAAGGTATATCATACTTCAAGTTGGCAAAAATTTTAGTTTTTGACATGAATGAGGAAGATTAATGTAATAAATAAGCTTTGTCTGCCTTGATGTTATCAAGTATCAAGATCAAATCAAATGATGAAGTGCACCAATTGAAAAATCAATAGGGTACTATGTTACACTAAACCTTGTTCGGGAGGAGGAAGTAAAATTTCCTTTATGGTATTTTCAAATTTCAAGAAATATGGAAAAGGCTTTTTCTTAGCGTTAATAGCTTCTGTTATAAATGCAAGTGGGTTTTCAGTAGGAATATATTCCTTCATTACATCAGAGGCACTCTTATGTTTAGCATTTTCTTCTTCAGCAAAATTGAAAACAACAGATACATCATACTGGTTGTCGATACAAGTCAATATTGCCGGTATCGTAATGAAAGAAGTGAATACCAATAAAAAGAAGATAGCTTTTGCTTTCATCAGCTGCAAGATACTATGATTCTACTTAGTCAACCCTCAAAAAGTCATTTTTAATTTTCGGGCAAAAAAAGTTTGA
>CALMXV010000036.1 GCA_937871155.1 uncultured Taibaiella sp.
GGGTTTCCCATCTTATCGTTTACTTTTAAGGTAGGCGTAGCAAGGTTTTGAGCTCGTAAGGTTAGTTTTACTTTGGTATAAAGTGGATTGACAAAAAACAAACCATTCTCTTTAATACTACCCATGTATTTGCCAAAGAGCGTTAATACACGTGCATAGTTGGGTTGGATGACTACAATTCCCATCCACAGTATAAAGGTGATAAGATTGCATGGAATGGCTAGCCAAAGCAATTGTTGATTTTGCCCACTAAGACTATAGCCATAAATGGTCAAGGCTAGGGTTATCAAAGAAACGATTAAGGCTAAGTAGCCATTTACGGGTTTTAAATTTTTTTCCATGATTAAATTATTATGATATTAAAATGATATCAAAAGTAGGAACAACATTTTAAGTAGCCAAAAGAATTTTCGACTCGTTTTCCTTAGCTTTTCTAAAGTTTAAAACTTTAGAAAAGCAGAGGGATTAGTAAAAAGAAAGATTAAAAATTAGCTATTCGACTTTCGCTCGGCAGCCCATGCATCCCGATGTTTTCGAAGAGGATGGTCTTTTGATTTATTGAAAATCTTCATCCCATTTTCTCTGCCGGCTCTATTGATTCGTTGTTGTTCCGTAGGAGTGTTTTTTTCTACTTTGCAGTCTTCACTACAACAGCCTTCGTACTTTTCTGCGCAAGTAGGACATTGAATAAACAACAAATGGCAACCATCATTTTTGCAATTGGTATGGTCGTCGCAAGGAGCACCGCATTGGTGGCATTGTGCAATGATATCATCAGAGATGCGCTCTCCTAATCGGTCATCAAACACAAAATTCTTACCTATGAATTTGTTGGGTAGCTGTTGTTCTTTGGCTTTACGAGCGTACTCTATTATGCCCCCTTCAACATGAAATACGTTTTGAAAACCACTGTACTTCATAAAGGCACTCGCCTTTTCGCAACGGATGCCACCGGTACAATACATCACTATATTTTTGTCTTTATGTTCTTCTAGCATCTTTACTGCCATTGGCAATTGCTCTCTAAACGTATCAGACGGGATTTCGATTGCATTTTCAAAATGGCCTACTTCATATTCATAATGATTGCGCATATCTACTACAATCGTATTGGGCTGTGCAGTGAGGTCATTAAATTCTTTCGCTTTGAGATAAACTCCTGTATCGGAAGGGTTAAAATTTTTATCGTCAATTCCATCGGCAACAATCTTGGGACGTACTTTAATTTTCAATACCCAAAAAGATTTCCCATCATCTTCTACGGCGATATTCATACGAATGCCATTCAATTCTGGAGCTGCATGGTAAAGCGTTTCTACGAATTGTTCATAATTGGATTCCGGTACACTTATCTGTGCATTGATACCTTCTTGAGCAATATAGATACGCCCAAAGACTTTAAGTGCATATAGCTTTTGATACAGTTCATCCCGAAAGGATTCCGGCTGGGCAATGGAAAAATACTTGTAAAAGGAAACAGTCTTGCGCGCTTCGGTTTCTTCATATAAACGACGCTTCAGTTCCTCGTTGGAGATGCGATTGTGTAACACTGGCATGGTGTTGTAGCTTCTTTTTATGAGGTAATTTAATTGCCGACAAAGATACGTATTGAAACGATTGGGCTGTTTTTCATTTTTTATTTACCTATTTTAGGCAGGTGAAATTTATAGGATATTGTTATTTCATTTTGTGTTGCTGTTTGCTGCCTTTAAATATCAAAGCACAGCCACAGAAGCTTCCACTACGAATACTTCAGGGGTATCATGCTAATGAACGACTACCTTTAGAGAAGGGAGTTAATTACCTTGTTTTTAGCAAGGAAAGCGATTTTGAACGTTACTTTGGTAAAAGCTTTGAAAGAAGCAAACCTAATTTTGATTTCGAGCATGTCATCGTGATGATTACAGCCCCTACACGAGAACAATATTTCTTAAGCTTCGAACCGGAAGCTTACAAAGCCGGTAATTTTATTGAAATCTATTGCAATAGTAGTAAAGCCCGTCATCTGTTAACCTATACCGATCATCCTATTGCCATTGCAGCTATTCCCAAATATTATGTGGTCAATTCGATTCGATTTTATACGAATCAAAAGCGGAAAAAGTTGTTGAAGACTGTAGTGGTAAAAGCGAATTAATTATTGATGCCTTTTTATTTCAAAACCTCTTCCAGTGCCGCTTCTTAGCTATGCCACCTTAAGTTGGATGCAATGATTTTTCCATCAGGATCTACTAAGAAATTAGCAGGGATAGATTGCACTTGGTAAGTTTGGGCTGCAACAGATTCCCATCCTTGAAGGTCGCTTATTTGTGGCCAATGAAGGTTGTCGTCTTGGATTGCTTGCATCCATTTAGCCTTGTCGGAATCTAAGGATACTCCTAAGATGGTGAAGTTTTTATTTTTGAATTTTTGGTAGGCTGCCACTACGTTAGGATTTTCAGCACGACAGGGGCCACACCATGATGCCCAGAAATCTATTAATACATATTTACCTTTAAAAGAGCTAAGAGATAGGGTTTTCCCATCTGGAGTAGGCAAGTTGATTTCAGGTGCCATATTTCCTACACTTGTAGCATTTTTTGCTCCTGTGCCTGAAGGGGTTGCATTGGTTACTTCGTTAATCTTACTGACAAATTCTTTTGCTAAAGCACTTTTGGGGAAACGTGCGGTCAACGATTCTGTAAATGTTTTAAGATATTCAGTTTCGGTATTTGCATTTAGCATGGATACCGCAAAGATGGCATTAGGAAGAAACAAGGTAGTATCAGAATATTGTTCTACATATCGAGTGAGTTGAAAGTTCATTTCTTTCAGGTCGTTGTTGGCTTTGGCTAAAAGGCTATCGTTGCCTCTTAAACGTATGGTGTCGATTATAATAGAAAGGGTATTGAAGTCTTGAAGGCTGCTTCTTATGTGACCTAAGAAACCTTGTAGGCTTGCAGATGATGAGGAACCGACTACTTTATATTCCACCAGTTTATTCCAATCACCTGTGATTTTTGTAGTGCCTTTATCTAATGACAACATGATAAATTGATTGTCGTCAAATCGAAGACGGTATAAGCCCGGTTCTATCGTATTTCCGGATAATTCGAAGGTGCCGTTATCATCAGATTGGGCAGAGTCAACAGTAATTATATTGTTGTTGATACTGAGCTCTTCTAAATAGATAATATGCTTAGGCATGTGTTCTATAGTTCCTCTTACCGTAAAGTTTTTGGAAGGAGAACTACAGCCTACTGCTAAAAGGGTAATAAATAGTAAAAAAAGTAAAGGTTGGTGCCTCATGCAGATTCTTATTTTCGGGTGCAAACCTAAAAAATAAATCGCTCTCAAAACGTTAAGGTTTCTTCGCTACTGACTAGGTTTTTCATGGATTTAAGCAGGTGGGTTCTAGTGGTTAGTAGGTGGTTTTTAATGTATATTTTTCAGACAATTTCTAAATCAGTATTGTTTTTATGAGGTTTTACTTTCAAAGAAACATTTCTGCAAAAGGGTCAACCACCAAAATCGATTTTCCAAAAATGTTAAATTTATCAATAAGGTTAGTCTGCAGAATGACTTATTGTATCGCACTAGTATCTTTTAGATGATTGCCTACATTGAAAAGTTTATAGCCTAGTTCTTGTACTAGCTGTTCAACGGGGAGTTTCGTGATAGTTTGTCTTTTTACCAATATTTTGCCGGTGGAGGAAATAACTTGATAACTAAGCTTACGATTGTTACCACTTCCTATCATTTGCAAAACCACTTTAGGGGCAAGGCTGTTGCTATGTAATATCCATTGAATATTGAGTGCTTGAATGCCTTCCATCAATTTTTCATCGAGCCCTTTTGCCTCAAGTTGAAAATTCATTTTAAGACCGGAATAAGGAATGAGTTGCGGATAGAGATAATAGAGTTGGTTCATCCGGTCGTTGTATAGCCTTGACTGTTGCTGTTCTTTAGCGATGAAGGCTTGTGCCTCTAGTACTCTTGCGATGAGTAGTTTTTCATTTTCTTTATCTAACGTAGGGTCTGCTAATACTATCCGAAGTTGTTGTTGAGCGGCAGTATAGTTATCCTTTTCTATTAAGAGCTTGGCAAGGAAATAATGAAAGTATTTTCGGATGGCAGGTCGATTGTCATTGATTGCTGCTTTTTGAAATCGTTCGTAGAAAAAATTCGAACTAAAGTCACGAATCAAGAACCAGATCTCATCCCAAGCAACGGTGCTTTCTGTAGAAAATAATTTATAAACTACACGATCTCGCTCTGGGTTCTGAGCAAATTGATTGATGATTAAAAACTGTTGAGCATATTTTTCTGTTGTCAGTTTTGCAATTTTTGCTAGTACAATCGGGTTATACCACCAATTCTGATGTTCAAATTTTTGAGCTTCTATTTCTTGAATTTTCAATTGGAGTTTTAATAGCTGAATACTAAAGTCATAATGGGTTTGTCCAAGCGTAGTACCAATGTGGGTTTCTTTGAAGTTGGCAGCTTTGTCGGAGTATCGAAGAGCTTCAAAATGTTGCCCATCATACATCATACAGCGTGCAGCGGCAATGTTATACCATCCATAGCCGGGCGTGCTACCATTAGCTTTTATCATGTCTTTGGTTAGTTGCACTCCTGCTTTTGGAGACGACTTATAGATATCTAAGATGGAAGAATAATAGACCCATTCTTGTAATCTTTTATCATATCCGTCTTGTACACTTGCTTTTTTATATTCCTCTTGTGCTATTTTAAAATTACCACAGATAGCTTGAAACGTGGCGTAGTTGTTATGAGACAGCCTGTTGCCCTCTTGCAACAAACGATAGTATTTATTAGCACTATCAATCTGGAAAGAATAACTATAGAGCATTGCCTTATAATGATAGACGGCGAGTAGGTCTGACTGTTCATAACCGGGTTGAAAAATTTTACTATTTAACAGATAGTCTTTTTTGATTTTTCTAATGCCGCTATCCAAAAATCGCAAGGCAAGTTTTTCGTTTTCATCAATGGTATTTTTTAGAAAAGGATATTTTGCAGAGGTATAAAAGCGATTGCGGTGTACGGTCCATCCAAGATAGTTGTAGGCATCCATATAGTAATCGCGTTGGAAATTGAGCCGCAACACACGACGCATCAAAGCCACCACTTTATCCGGAGCATCCATATTGCTATAGCAGTTCATCAGGTAGTTAGCAATAAGAGTATAATCTAGTTGGTAATTAAAAACCGGAAAATAAATCATGATATCATCCGTACGGGTCTTTAGTTCTTTGCGATAGTCACGTTCCAGTGTTTGTAAAGCCCGCTCTAGTGGCGCTGCAGCTAGTTTATAGCCTTGGTAGTCGGCAGCATGATTGTATTTATAGGCTCCTTCAAACATCCATCCTACATAATAAGTGCTGTCAATACGCTTAAATTCTCGTGAGCGCGGAAGCGCATCTTCACTATTCACATCTACCCCCATTCGCTTCGCATTGATTTCATAGCGAAGTGCTGCTTTGGTCGTTGCCAACGATTGTGCTTGTAGCTGATGGAAAGAAATTAACAGTATCCATAAAGGCAGCAACCCTTTAAAGCGAGGGTACTTCAAAACGATCAATAGATTCGTAAGTGGATAAAAGGATTTCATTCAATAATCAATAATGAAAAGGCTGCTGGTGATAGCTTGCAAGATACCGTATCTGTTATAAATTTTGGAAGCTTCTCAAAACTGTTGTGGTTACTTTAACCCTATTTTTAGATGAAATTAACTTGGTATGATAAGCATCATCCTACCGATACCTTTATAACCCGTACATTTGCCACAATTTTTTGAAATTCGTTTAAACATCAATTTTATGCATAACGCCTATTTCCAATTTGCAGAGCCCAAAAACGAACCGGTGCTCAACTATGCACCAGGCTCGCCAGAACGCGCCTCTCTACAAGCAGCCCTTGCTGAAATGAAAGCTCAGAAGCGAGATATTCCCATGTACATAGGAGGGAAAGAAGTACGCACAAAAGATAAAAAAGAAATTCGTCCGCCACATGAAACGGCACATCTTCTTGGCCAGTTTTCTGCTGGCGACAAAACTCATGTGAAAAAAGCAATTGACGCTGCACTGAATGCTCGTGAGGATTGGGCGAATATGCCCTGGGAACATCGTGCTGGCATCTTCTTAAAAGCGGCGGATTTGTTAGCTAATAAATATCGTTGGAAAATGAATGCAGCTACCATGCTCGGGCAAAGCAAAAACGCCTACCAAGCAGAAATTGATAGCGCTTGCGAACTGATAGACTTCTTACGTTTCAATGTGTATTACCTTACTGAAATATACAAACAACAACCACTCTCTCCTGCCGGTGTCCACAACCGTATGGAGTATCGTCCACTTGAGGGATTTGTACTCGCAGTTACGCCTTTCAACTTCACAGCTATTGGAGGCAATTTGCCAACTTCTGCTGCTATGTGTGGTAATGTGGTCGTTTGGAAACCTGCCAATACACAAATCTATTCCGCTAGCGTATTTATGGATATCTTGATTGAAGCAGGATTGCCGGCAGGAGTTATCAACTTAGTATATGCCCCAGGCCCAGTAATGGGTGAAATGTGTTTTGCTCATGCTGATTTTGCCGGAGTACACTTTACCGGCTCCACGGGAGTGTTCCAAGATATGTGGAAGACCATAGGCAACAACATTGCTAAGTACAAAACCTATCCGCGCATTGTAGGCGAAACCGGTGGTAAAGATTTTGTATTTGTACATCCTAATTCTGATGTGAAAGCTGTAGTAGCTGCGTTGGCAAGAGGTGCCTTCGAATATCAAGGACAGAAATGTTCTGCTGCTTCAAGAGCATACTTACCTTCTAACCTAATAGAAGATGTACGCGAACAATTAGTAAAAGAAGTACAATCCATGAAAATGGGTGTGGTAGATGATTTCACCAACTTCATCAATGCCGTAATCGACGAAAAATCTTTTAACAGCCTGAAAAAATATATTGATGGTGTAGCCAGCAGCAAAGGCAAAGCAACTATTATCTGCGGTGGTGTATGTGATAAGAAAAAAGGATGGTTTATTGAGCCGACAATTATTGAAACCACCGACCCGAAATATGTAACTATGTGTGAAGAGCTTTTCGGCCCGGTACTCACCATCTATGTTTATGATGAAGAGAAATGGGAAGAAACCTTAGAGGTCGTTGACCGCACTTCTCCGTATGCACTTACAGGAGCTATCTTCTCCAACGACCGCTATGCTATTGAATTGATGACCCGTAAGCTGGTAAATGCAGCAGGCAACTTCTATATCAACGACAAGCCTACAGGTGCCGTAGTAGGGCAACAACCATTTGGTGGTGCCCGTGCTTCCGGAACGAATGATAAAGCAGGCTCGCAACTAAACCTTTACAGATGGCTAAGCGCAAGAACTGTAAAAGAAACCTTAGTACCACCTACGGATTATCGTTATTCTTTTTTACAAGAAGACTAAACTATTTTTTGAACTAAGCAGGGTTGCTACTATGAAGCATCCGTTGCGACGCTCCATTCATCGTTCTCTTTACTAGGAGGCTTTTTGAATAGAGACAATTTTATAAGGAGAGTTAATACGACTCTCCTTTTTACTTTAAAATAAATCGGGATAAGTACCATTTCTTTCATCTATAAAATAGTAACTTAGCCTCATAAAAACTTTTCCTTATGATTAAACGTTTATTCCTTCTTCTTACTACGTTCTATGCCGCTCAAAGTTTTGGGCAAGTATGGACTTATGACTTCGGCTCCATAGCGGATTCTATCACATCAGGCACTGCCACCAGCCCTACCTTTTTACCAGCTACCTCTGACGGAGGTAATGTTTATAACCGTATAGGATCAGGTGGCGGCAAAATTACCGTTCGCAATTTTTCAAATTTTGGTACAGGTAGCGCATTACGATTACAAGCACCTACCGGTACTTCGGTAAATAAAATTGGTTTTTACGGGCTCCCTAGTTCCTCTAAAACATTTGGTATCCGTTTTACCGCATCATTTGGAGATACATTAAATGGCACTCCAACAAGTCCATCCGGTAAATTTTACTTTTTTGCTGGCAATGGTAATTCCTTCTACAATGCAAGCGGCTTTACCGGGTCTCAACTCTTCTCTGCAATCCAATGGAATTATACAGCTACCGGTGTAACCATGGACGGAAGAATTGGAAGTAGCTGGACTGGATTAACAACGCCTACTGTTGCTTATACTACCAGTACAGAATTTACAGTATATATCAATAATGATTTAACCTCAGTAACCTATACCGGCGTTGAT
>CALMXV010000037.1 GCA_937871155.1 uncultured Taibaiella sp.
CTGTCCGCTCTTCACTCTTTGTTTCTGCTTCTGCTTGTAAAAAACGTGTTCCGCTCAATGGTTCAACCCGTGTAAACTCAATCAATTTGCCGCCTTTGGCTCTTACTCCAGCACGGAGCAATTCATTTCTCCATTCATCTTGTCGTAAAGTCTCACCACTTCTTGAAACTGAATTATCCGCTTGAATAGCTGTGTCTGCTTCTACTTCTCCAAATGATTTGGCAACAGGTGCAGGAACGGCTTCCATTGTAAATGGGCCTGTAACTCGTGTTTTTTTATTATCAATAAATGGTTGGTCATAAAGTGTTTCTTGTGGCACTGGTTCGTCATTAGCAATGCTCTGTAATGTTACATGCGGAACAGTCTTATATTTAAATCCACTTGCTATACCTTCATCGGGTCTTGCAAGCTCGTAATAATTAAAGTTTGAAGTCATTAACCTCTGCTTCGCTAATGTAATAGCAACTCTTGAAGTATCGCAAGTCATCCATCGTCTTCCATATTGTTCAGAAACGTAAGCGGTTGTTCCACTTCCACATGTTATATCTAAAACTAAATCGCCCGGGTCGGTGCTCATGAGTAAAC
The DNA here is from genome assembly GCA_937871155.1 of uncultured Taibaiella sp. GTDB lineage: Bacteria > Bacteroidota > Bacteroidia > Chitinophagales > Chitinophagaceae > JAFIGV01. The sequence continues at coordinate 586 of CALMXV010000037.1, forward strand.
ATCGGCTAATGATTTTATCATTAGTTTGAACAACATAGACTTTACCCATTCCGCTGCCTGTTCCTGTATCTGTCCAGACATTATTTAGTTCGCTCGCTGGAAAGTCTTCAAAATATTTAATCCCTCCTAAACTATTTCCTTGTATTCCTATACGCCCCTTTTTGCAGAGTTTTTCTAAACTTTCTTTTGGAAAACCCCACCATCTTGCTCCTGAATTAAAAACTTTACCTTTAAACTCAATATCATATTTTGCTCCAGGGCCGGGCTTCGTTAAAATTACATATCGAAATGCTTTCAGATTACTTGGCAATTTTGCCATTGATTTTTCTTCTTTGGTCGCAGTTCTAATTTTTCCATTTTCTTCAATAAGAGAATACTGGTCTGACTTGTCACTGTATGTTGTCTCTGAGAACAATGCCCTATACTTTAACTTACTAATATCTTTTGCATACCAAAGAATAAAATCATTACGTCTCGGAAGCAGTTTAGAACCTAAGGCTCCTGATTTAATTACTATTATTTCACTTATAAAATTTTCAGAACCAAAAACTTCATCAAGTATAGCTCTAACTCTGTGCACATTTTCATCACTAATTTGGACAAATACACTACCACTTTCATGCAATAAATCCTTTGCAAGCAGAAGTCTATCCCGTAAATAAGTAAGGTAAGAATGAATTCCTAATTCCCATGTGTCTCTGAAAGCTTTAAGCATTTCTGGCTCAGAAGTCAAATCACCATCGCTGCCATCTTTTACATCACGTTTGTTTACAAACGGCTGAAAATTGCTACCATATTTAATTCCATAAGGCGGGTCAAAATATACCATTTGCACCTTGCCACCCATACCTTCTTTTTCCAAAAGGCTGTTCATTACTAAAAGGCTGTCGCCAGCAATAAGCCTGTTGCTCCAGTTTTCTTTGTGCTTGTAAAATTCAATGGCTTCACGCAAAGGTTTCCTTTCTTCTTCAAAAAGAGAGAGTTGTTGGTGGTTAGTGGTCAGTGGTTGGAAAACCTGATTGCCTTTACTATCCACTGTCCACTGTCCACTGTCCACTTTCTTCACTTCTTCAATAATGCGTCTTGGGTCTATGCGTTCATGCACATGCAGGCTTACAGTCGGCACTTCAAAACTGGTGTGTTCGGCTTTGCCTGCCCATTGCAGTTGTGGGTCAAGATGTGGGTCGTATTGGTAAGTTTTCTTTTTAAAGCCTCCGTTGTCGGTGTGTGCATCTACCAGTCCAACAGGTGGGTTGTTTACACGCTGCTTGTCTTTGTGTTCGTATTGCTCTATGGGTTTTTGAGAGGTTACAGTCTTTTTAGCTTTGGACATAAGTGATATGTGCTATTAATTGAGGTCGTAAGTTAAAGAAAATGTTGCTATGGTGTTTTAAGCAAATGTTGGGTCTTGTAGGTAGATGCATTCAACAAAAAAGACCAATTACAATTACGTAGTTGGTCTTTTTTTTTGCTCTTATGTAAAAAGGTATTATTTCAAAAACTTCAATCTCACCGATTCTTTACCCAGTCTTAATTCAATAAAATACATACCCGAACCTATATTGGGTAAGGCTATTTGTAGTTGGTGATTGCCTTGGGTAAGTATTTGTGAGTAAGTTTTTATTTCTTGCCCCATCATGTTATAAACTATCATTTGCAAAGCCCCTGAAGTAGAAGTATAGGTGGAAAGCAGTAAGTCATCATTTATTGGATTCGTAACTAATGAAGCTTGTAAATTATTTGTAGAAGCCGTTGCAAAATCATTCAACGATAGCGGAGGATCGATGATTCGTTGATACCAAATCGGTGCTGAAATAGTTCTTTTTCCACCTTGTAAAATATCAGCATAGTAATAAGCGGTAGTCGTTGGCAATAAAGTATGATCCGTATAGTTGATGAAATAATTTTTGCTGGATGCAAGTTCCACGGGTAAGATGCCACTGCCCGGATTACCAGCCATAATTCGAATGATAGGTGTATCCAAAAGGTTGGTAGGGTCATCCACGTTTATATGAATTGCCGGTGCAAATTCATGTGTCATGATGGTACCCATGGGTTGTCCATAAATATGAAACTGGACTCTTGTGTCACAATCTTGAGTGGCATAAAACATTCTGGAACGCATAGCTTGATAAAAATCCTTCTTAGCCATTGATGGAGAAATAACAGCGGTTCTTGTAGAAGCGGTTCTGCCGAAAGTCATATAATGATTGTCGTGGTCTATCATTGGAGCAAGGTGATAGCCCTTTGCTAATAGATGTAAGTAATAGCCTAAAAATTCCATATTGCTACCTGGGCTGGTATAGTTGGTGATGGTACTAAATGCGGGTCCGCTTTCCAAAGCTACCCCGACCATAGCACTGTCATAGCTGGCATTATAGGGATTAAAAGCTAGGTTTTGATAATCAGAAAAAGAAGGGTGGGCAAGGGTTACAAATGCATTGGACGATGCATAAGTGTTTACTTTTTGCAGTAAGCCTTGTGAAGAGGTATAATCGTTTTTGGGAACATAAATTGAATAGTTAGGTTGCCCGTTAAGAGTTTCCCAACCTATGAGAGAATCGATACCATACACTAATGAATGCCCACCGTTGGTTTGTGTGCCCCATTCCATACCGTATAAAGCAAGGAATCCAGTATTGTTTTGTGTAAAGCTATCAGCTTGTGCTATTCCTAAAGAATATTTGGCAAGTGTCATACCCGGGTTGCCGGCAGAGGTATAATGGTTGTGCTCACTGATGCCCAAGAAGTCCATACAGAGCGAGTTTTTAGCATAGTCATAATCATCGTAAGGTATTTTAGTAACATCATCTTTATTGCCATCAGAGTAGGAACTATGGCTATGAAGATTTCCAAAATAATAGTTGTAGGCTACGGTATTAGTTGTGGAAGTATCACCTTGCAATAGGTTGGTGGTTTTGTATATTGGCCCATTGGTGCAGATTTCATTATAGGGATAAATGAAGTAGTAGTAATGCGAATTGGTTGAAAGGTTAGTTGCAGTAAAAGAATATGCTTTTCCCGTTGCGATAATGGTGCCATTACCAATACTCATTCCTTTAGTGTAACTAGTGCCATTTTGAGGAACAGCACCCAATGAACTACTTGTGCTTTGTATCACTAAAAAACCATCTGTATTAGGGTTCCCAGGGTTGAAAAAACCGCTGATGCTTTGTGTTGAAGGAAGGAGTATTAAGTTTGTAGCATCTTCAGCAGGTGCTAAACATGGGTAAAGTATTTTAGTGTTTTGTGAAGCGGTTAGTGGGGACATTTTTTGATATAAAGGTCCTCCTGAGCAAGCAAAATTGTTTAACCCAAAGACAAAGAAATAGTAAGTAGTACTGTGTTGCAGATTTGTAGCCACAAAGTTGGTAGCACCGCCTCTATAAACCACTTCACCACCTCCTAGTAAGTCACCGGCTTTATAATTAACGGTGTCTATAGGCATTGAAATAAGCGAAATGTTAGTAGAACGAATCACTAAATATTCTGTCGCATCCGGTGAAGGAGAAAAGCTACCGTTGATTGCAGTTGTGGTAATATTAGAAAATTGTAAGTTGGTAGGAGCCAAAGTAGGAGCTATACAGGGAGGACCTGCAGGTGTAGTTTGCATCCCTACTAATGGATTGCTACTTAAATATCGAATGGTGCCGTTGCAAAATTTATTACAAGAGAAAATATAGAACGTATAAGTAGTTAATGGATTCAAATTGTTGTAGAAAAAATTGGTGTCATTGCCTACATAAATTACCGTTCCGTCTCCTATTATGTCCCCTACTTTATAAGAAGTGCTATCAGCAGGTAACGCATTCAATGCTCCTAGATTTGTAGCTACTACTAAGTATTCATCCGGTGAGGGACTAGCAGAAGCGTATAACCCTTGAATAGATGTTGCCGTTACTTGAGGAAATGAAAGAGCTGAAGGTGCTGCAGTAGGTAATACACAAGGATTTCCAATGGCTGTTGTAGAAATATTATCCAAAGCAATAGCAGGGCGCGAGCCACTACTACCCCCTGCAGAATTATAATAGTAAAAACGTAAGCGTGCTGTAGCGCTATTATCAAATGAAGAAGGTAACTGAATATTACTGACTGTACCATTGGCCGCAATATTGTTGGTGATGGTAATAGCTGCTGTAGTCAACTCAGTAAATGTGGCTCCATTGGTAGAAGCATAAACTTTCAGTGTACCGGCTCTATTACTACTGGGTGTGCCGTTGAATATCGTTGCCCAATCAAAACTTAAGTTCCCTGCTAGTTTACCCGTAAAATCTAAATGTAAGTCGAAGGCTAAGGAATTTGTATTGTTGGAGGTGCCGGTTACCAAAAGAAGTATTCTACCATTGACCGTGTCTTTATAAAGCCCGCCACCGCTCATTTGTGCTGTTACAAAGCTTGCGGAGCTGGTAGTAATTCTATTCGCATCTGGTATGGCAGCTACACCTCCTATAGGCACTGAAGTATAGCGTTCGGCCCCTTGCCCTGAAACAAAATCATTGCTCCATGTAAGGATAGAGTCAAAGGTTTCTAAATAGGTTAATGCAGGCTGTTGTGCCATTGGAACCGGTATGGGAAGTTGTGCTTTCGCAAGGAGGTTGCAACCGATAAGGATTGACAGTAATAACATTCTCATGAGAAAAATATTTTAAAACTTCTTAATGATGAATGAAAAATTCTTTAACTACAGTTTGTGTGCCTACCAAGCGAATGAAATATAGTCCATCAGGAAGGTGAGGAAGAGTTATAGAGTTGTTTGAAGTAGATAAAGTGCCGGTTTGTACACGCTGTTGAAGGGTGTTGTAAAGTTCATAGTGTACCAGTGTATTTTCTGGTAATTTTAATTGTATTCTATTGGAAGCAGGATTAGGATATAGTTGAATGGAAGTGCTGGGTTCGGAGGTGAAATTTGGTAAGGAGGTAGGATGAGAAAGTACATACGTTGCTATGACAGGGAAATGGTCGGAGATGTTTGCGTTATAATTACTAACCCATGAGTTAACTTCATTTTTAAGCAGTTTCGCACTTCCCGGCACATAGTGGTTAATCATTTCATTGCTCAAAACAATATGGTCTATAAAGCTAGGATACCCGTCAATGCTGGCATCTCCTTGCCTAGATAGTGAAAGGGTAGGAGAGAAGTAATAATTAGTTCCAAAGCTATCACTAACTAGATATTCATAATTGCTGGGTCCTCCACAAATGCTTAAATCAAAATCGTCATTGAAATCGCCTAATACCATTAGCTTTTCATTAGGATACAATTTATCAAGACTATCTTTCATTTCCAGCCCTCCCTCATAACGACGCATACAGGATTGATTATCGTTTTTAGCTTTGGCATGTACTACAATAAAGTTAATAGGCTGCCAGTTGTTGAAATTGTCTTTTACTTCTGCTGTTACAAAATATGGATAGCGTCCACTTGCCCAATTATAATACGCATTACCCACACTGTTTTTCAAAAAAGGTCTCCCTGCTACATTTCTAACTTTTGATGTGCGATAGATAAATGCCAACTTCTGTGCTGCATCATAATCTTTGCTGGACGGGCTACTAGCTAAGCTTCCAAAGGGCGAGACGATTGCTTGATAATTTCCATTCATCTGGTTGGTAAGGCTAAAAAGCGAATCCACATTAACTACTTCTACCAAGGCATAGATATCGGCATCCAAGTTTTTCATAATAGTTAAGATGCCACTCATCTCTTTTTTATTTTGAGAGGGGTAGTTGCCGAAGAACTCCAAATTCCAATTGACTATTTTTAAACTGTCTTGCGAAGCAGCAACTGTAGTTGTTTTATTTACTAAGAAGAGGAGGATGAATGCAACCCCTACTTGATGTAGCACCTTCATACAGGTTTAATTTTTTTGTTTTTGATGAAAATAATGTAGAAGGGTTGTATAGATTACAAGGGCAAAGTTACTATATCGACATTTTTCGTTGGCGATGATATCCAATACTTATCAACCAAAGTATGATTCCAAAGGACAATAATGTAAATAACTGAGGAAGAATATCTATAAAATTCCCACTTCTTAAGGTAATCATATTCACAGCGCTTAGCCCCCAATTCATAGGAGATAAAGTGGCTATTTTTTTCATGGCTGGAGGCAAAAGCTCAATAGGTACCCATAGGCCTCCAATAGCCGATAAAATCACTACTGATAAAGCTCCTAAGGGTAATGCCTGATTGATAGTTTTAAAAACGGTACCTATAAAAAACCCAAA
>CALMXV010000038.1 GCA_937871155.1 uncultured Taibaiella sp.
AATAGCATTTTCCGTGATTCCATAATCACGTAAGACGCTTGCTAACTGAAGGGCGTACTCATTCAATTGATGATAAGTTATCGTTTGCCCATCACTATAAATGGCTATATGATTCGGATAATTTTCAACAGCAGTTTCAAAAGAATAGGTTCCTAATAATTGATTCAATGGTTGGTTCATAAGCATTCACTATCAAATTAAAAATGTTGCTTCATCATAAATAACTACATCATCACAATCCTTCAAAAAGCAACAATAGCAACATTGTAGCATAACAAGTTTTCAAGAATAGAAGATGGTTTTAATAAAGTAGTGGTAAAAATAATTTAATAGGATAAGAAAAATGTCATAAACCGTTGTAATAACAATGTATTATTGTTTCAACAACAAATAAATACATTATTAAACCACATGTCTGAAATAAGAATAACTTTAAATTAATGCGCTTAATTTTGAGAAAAAGGTACTTTTGTCTTTAGTGCTATAAATTTTAGCACTAGCTTTTTGAAAATAAAATTTCAAAGAACTTTAAACTTCAAATTGCTTTTTTTAAAACACACAACTATACTTTAATCACAAAAAGAAAAGCCATTCTATGTTTTCCAAGACTTGTGAATATGCCATTCGAGCCATGATATTTATCGCTCAAAAGTCAAAAGAAGGAAAAAAAATCAGCATTAAAGAAATTGCCAAAGGGATTGACTCTCCTGAATATTTTATTGCAAAAATTTTACAGAACCTCAGCAAGAAAGGCTTAGTACAATCTATTAAAGGCCCTAATGGCGGGTTTTATTTTGATGAAAACGAGCCGATCTGCACACTGGCGGATATCGTAAGAACCATTGATGGTGAAAAGTTATTTGATGCCTGTGGCTTAGGACTTAAACAATGCTCTGAAGACCATCCTTGCCCTATACATAACGAGTTTAAAAACATAAAAGCTGCTACTAAAAGAATGTTGGAAAATGCTAAGCTGAATGGGTTTGCTGATGAATTAGATCAATGTCTGACTTTTCTTAAACGTTAATGTATGAAAAATGAAGATTGGAAAATGGAGAAACATGATATCAACAACCTAGAAGATATACAGTGCTTGGTCGATAGCTTTTATGGTAAGATAAGAGACCATGAACTCTTAGGTGCTATTTTCAACCATGTGATTCAAGACCGCTGGCCACAACATCTTAAAAAAATGTACAGCTTTTGGCAAACCGTATTACTCGAAGAAGAAAGAACCTATTTTGGTGCACCATTTCCTCCACATGCTAAGTTACCGGTAAGCGCTCTACATTTTGATGAATGGGTACGGCTTTGGCACGAAACTGTTGACCATTACTTTGAAGGTATCCGTGCTGATGAAGCTAAATGGAGAGGTAGTAAAATGGCGACTATGTTCCTTTCTAAAATTGAGTACTACCAAAACCATTCTTCACATCCTTTGATGTAGCTAAATTTTTGTTAGTAAGTATTCTAATTAAAGTACCAGCGACTGTCACTACTTAGAGATAAGCTCGATGTGATAAGGTTTTTACTACTTCTATCGTTAAAAACTCGATATTTATAGGCTATCTTTACACCAAATTTTTATTACACGAATGGTCATTGCTTATAATTGGTTATTAGACTACTTACCTACCCCTCTACCCATACAAGAACTTAGCAATATACTCACGTCCATTGGGCTGGAGGTAGAACATATTGAAACCGTAGAAGCCGTAAAAGGCAGTTTAGAAGGATTTCTTATTGGCAAAGTACTTACCTGCGAGAAACATCCTAATGCTGATAAATTAAGTGTAACCACAGTTTCTATTGGAAGCGAAGCGCCTCTACACATCGTATGTGGTGCGCCAAATGTAGCAGTAGGGCAACACGTGGTAGTAGCACCTGTAGGCACTAGGGTTCACCCTCTCCATGGAGAAGCTTTTGCCATTAAAAAAGCAAAAATTAGAGGTGAGCTTAGTGAAGGAATGATTTGTGCTGAAGATGAAATAGGACTTGGTGCTAGCCATAATGGGATCTTAGTCTTACCAGAAACCGCCACTATAGGCATGTTGGCAAAAGAATACTTCAACATCCCTGCACCCGATTATGCTATACACATAGGGCTTACACCAAATCGCTCTGATGCAATGAGCCATATAGGAGTAGCCAAAGATGTATGCGCATATTTATCTCATCATCGTAAAGAAACCTATACCGTTAAGAAGCCTGATATAACAATTAACAATCAACAAGACGCGACTCCAATTACCGTTTCCATACAAAATAAAGAAGCTTGTCCAAGATATTGTGGACTAACGATTACAGGCATTAAAGTAGGAGAATCTCCTGATTGGCTAAAGCGAAAACTAAATACTATTGGCATTAGAAGCATCAACAATATTGTGGACATTACCAATTTTGTATTGCATGAATATGGTCAACCGCTTCATGCTTTTGATGCAAAAGCCATAGTCGGCAATGAAGTGAATGTGGCAACAGCTGTTGATGGTAGCAAGTTCAGAACACTTGACGATAAGGAAATCACCTTAGCAGGAAACGACTTGATGATTTGTAATGCTTCTGAACCAATGTGCTTAGCCGGTATATACGGCGGGCTAGCAAGTGGTGTAACCAATGCTACTACTGAAGTATTTTTAGAAAGTGCCTACTTCAATCCAAGTTATATTCGTAAAAGTTCTTTACATCATGGCTTGCGTACCGATGCTGCCACTCATTTTGAAAAAGGCGTGGATATGAACCATGTGATTCCGGCATTGATAAGAGCAGCCCAATTGATTCAAACCATTGCTGGCGGCACTATCTCATCAAAACTAATTGACAACTACCCTACTCCTTTTACTCCAACCATCATCACCACAACGTATGACTATATCCACAAACTAAGTGGAAAGCAGTACCCAAAAGAAGCAATACTTACTATTCTTAAAGCATTAGATTTTGAGGTAACAGAAAACGAACAAACACTTACCATCCAAGTTCCCTCCAACAAAGTAGATGTAACACAACCGGCAGACATCGTAGAAGAAATTGTGAGGATTGATGGACTAGACAATATCCTCATCCCAGAAAAGCTCAACATCTCTTTAATACCCACATTTCCCAACGACCGTAAGCTAAGAGATAAAAACGCTGAAATGCTTTGTGCGATTGGTTTTCAAGAAGTAGTAACTAACTCTGTAACCAACAGCAATTACTACCAAGAACAAGACCCATTAGTAAAAATGCTCAATAGCCTTAGCAGCGAGTTAGATTGCCTTCGTCCTTCTATGATGGAAAGTGGATTGGAAGTAATCAACTATAACCTCAATCGAAAGAACACCAACTTAGCTTTATTTGAATTCGGTAAGACTTATAAAACAAAAGATGGTAACTATGTGGAAGAAGAACAATTGGCTTTT
>CALMXV010000039.1 GCA_937871155.1 uncultured Taibaiella sp.
CAGTTGTATTTGGCGTGTAAGAAGTACGTCTGTTCCCGAAATACCTAGTTTCGATTTTAGTTTCCGTGCGCCATTTCCGGTTGTCAATGCTAAGTTTCCGGATACCATTTCTAAAACTCAAAACTTGACTTTTTCAATCCATGTTGCCGGTGCCGATTCTTTAGTAATAGGTATCAATGGTGATAGTTCCAATTTTGATGGCTACCTATATAAATCATTTATCCCTAATCAAAATGGCAATAACTACACGTTTTCTGTAAAAGACTATAGCAAGATTAGACGCTCTGATTATTTTGGGGCTAAACAAGCTATCAAGATTATTGCATATAGCAAAGCCATACAAGACATTAAAGGCAACTATATGACCTTTATGAAAGAAACTACTTTTTATGGTGGTATTTGGATTAACCAAAAATAATCACCCAACTTTTGTAAGTATATAAAAAGAGGCAACTTCTGTCTCTTTTTTGTTTTCATTCTTTACAAAAATCATTTCAGGTACTTCATTTATTTTATCCTTTCATAAAAAAGAATAACTAAAGAGAAACTATCTAAAGCCATAAATAAATTGTTTTTTTGCAATAGTTATGTTCAAGAAAAGACCTTCCCTTCCACTAATTGTAGGCCGCAAACCGCTTCTAGAAGCACTACAACAAGGTGTTGCTGTTGAAAAAATATTTATACTTCGTAGTGCCACAGGGGAAGAAATCAATCAAATAAAATTTGCATCAAAGGATCGGAATATTCCCATGAGTATGGTGCCGGTAGAAAAGCTGAACAACTTAACAAAATCGCCGCATCAAGGTGTGGTAGCCTGGACGAGTGTCATCAATTATATAGAATTGCAAGAAGCCATTTCTCATGTGGTAGAACAAGGTGCTACCCCACTCTTTGTGATGCTGGACGAAGTAACCGACGTAAGAAATGTAGGGGCTATAGCTAGAACAGCCTTATGCTGTGGTGCACAAGGCTTGATATTACCCACTTCTTCTACCGCTTCTATTACTGAAGAAGCCGTAAAGACCTCGGCAGGTGCACTTAGACAAATCATGCTATGCCGCACTCCTTCAACCTCTCAAGCCATCGATGCATTGAGATTGAATGGCATCCAAGTACTCGCTACACAAATGAAAGGAAGTGTGCCCGTTTATGAAACTAATTTATCGTTGCCAACTTGTATCGTAATGGGTGCTGAAGACAAAGGAATAGGTAAAGAAGTAAAGAAATTGGCAGATAGCTTTATTCATATCCCAATGGCTACTGCATTTGATTCATTAAATGTAAGTGTAGCTGCCGGTATGGTATTATATGAAGCCTTACGTCAACGATTATTAACTGGCTAATTAACTTGCAACGTTCCTAAAAGTATCTATAAAAATAAATTTGCCTTAGCGAATACTAAGGCAATAAAACTTCACCACCATAAGGTGTTGATAGGAGTATTCTTTAAAGAATAAGAATTGTATTATCGAATCGTAACTCCGGCAAATCCTATATGATTCGGGCAACCGTATTTCTTATTAGATGCCGCACAAGAAGTCAATAAAAAAAGTGCTAAGGCAATGGCCACAGGTGTAATGAAACGTAATGAAGAATTTTTATTCATGGTTTTATAAAATACGTTAAAAACTAAAAAGCTCTGTTACTTTTGCCAAAGATAATAAATCTACTCAATGAATATTCATTTTATTGCGATTGGCGGCGCTATCATGCATCAGCTAGCTCTAGCACTACATCATAAAGGGAATAAAATAACCGGAAGTGATGATGAAATCAACGACCCTGCAAAAACCAACTTAAAAAATGCAGGTATTTTACCGGAGGCTTACGGATGGTATCCTGAAAAAATAACCTCTACAATAGATGCAATTGTGTTGGGGATGCATGCGAAAGCCAACAACCCGGAATTGCTAAAAGCGCAAGAATTGAAAATCCCTGTGTATTCGTTTCCGGAATATGTATATAAAGTAAGTGAAGAAAAAAAGCGCGTAGTAGTTGCAGGCAGCCATGGGAAAACTACAATTACTTCAATGATTATGCATATTCTGAAAGCTGCCCATCAAGATTTTGATTATTTAGTGGGAGCTAAAGTAGCTGGGTTTGCACAAAGTGTTCAGCTTTCTGATGCCCCTACCATCGTTTTAGAAGGGGATGAATATCCTGCTTCTGCGATTGAAAAGAAACCAAAAATATTCTTTTATCATCCACAGATTAGTGTGCTAAGTGGTATCGCATGGGATCATATCAATGTATTTCCTACCTACGACAACTATTGTAGCCAATTTGAATATTATCTTGAAACTATGCAGGCGGGTGCGCTCCTTTTTTACAATGCAACAGATAGCGAAGTAGTACGTATTGTAACAAAATCTGGCAAACACCTTAAAGCCATCCCTTATGTGATGCCTCACTATCATTACGTAAATGGAGAGGCGAATATAACTACTGATGTAGGTGATTTCAAGCTCTCATTATTTGGCAACCATAACCTATTAAACATGGAAGCTGCAATTGCTGTATGTGAAGCTTTGGGTATTAATAGAAAAGCGGGCTATACGGCTATTAGTAGTTTCACCGGAGCTGCTAAGCGTCTTGAAAAAATCTTTGAACAAGATCATCTAGTAGCCTATCGCGACTTTGCACATGCACCTTCCAAACTAAAAGCTACTCTTGATGCGGTACGTGAAGCTTATCCCAATCACCGTTTGATAGCCTGCTTTGAATTGCATACCTATAGCAGTTTAAGTGATGCTTTTTTGAAAGAATATAAACATAGTATGAGTGCTGCAGATGAAGCATTGGTATATTTTAGCCATCATGCCTTATCCTTGAAAGGATTGCCCGCTTTACATTCTAGTACTGTTGCTGAAAACTTTGACCAAAAAAATTTAATTGTAATCGATGAAAAATCTACGCTCGAAACTTATATCAGTAACACATTAAAAGACACTTCCAAACCGGTATGCTTATTATTGATGAGCTCAGGTACTTTTGATGAAATCAATTGGAAGGATGTATGTACTTTGCAAACAAACTAATTCATAAGAAAGTTCCCCTTTTAATAAGCAATCTTTAAAATTATCTCCAACAATAATGGCACAATTAGCACTCAAGAAACCAATAATATTTTTTGATTTAGAGACCACCGGCATCGACCCTGCTAAAGATAGAATCGTAGAAATAGCCATGATAAAAATCAATCCTGATGCTACACGCGACCAGTACATAAAAAAGTTAAACCCAGGAATCCCTATCCCTAAAGAAGCTTCAGATATACATGGAACTACTGACGAAGATGTAAAAGATGCTCCTCAATTCA
>CALMXV010000040.1 GCA_937871155.1 uncultured Taibaiella sp.
GAAGTACCAATGCGGCAAAAGAAGTCGTAGGTAAACGTGATTTTATTCCTTTAAAGGTTAATAGCGCCGGTGTAATGCCTATCATCTTTGCCCAAGCAATAATGTTTATTCCTGCTACCATTGTAGGATTTTCAGAAAGTGAAAGTACAGCAGGTTTGGTTCGTGCATTGTCTGACCATACTTCTTTATACTACAACTTGATTTATGCTGTTTTGGTGATTGCCTTTACCTATTTCTATACAGCACTTATTTTCAACCCAACTGAAATGGCAGATAACTTGAAGCGTAATAATAGCTTTATCCCTGGTGTAAAACCTGGAGAACCTACAGCAAGCTTCATCGCTACCATTATGGATCGCATTACTTTACCTGGTTCTGTATTCTTAGCATTGGCTGGTGTGTTACCTGGTATAGCAGCGTTATTTGGAGTTACAAGTAGCTTTGCTACCTTCTTTGGTGGCACTTCAATGTTGATTGGAGTAGGTGTAATTTTAGACACCTTACAACAAATAGAAAGTCACCTATTGATGCGTCAATATGATGGTTTGATGAAAACAGGTCGTATTTCGGGTCGCCAATCTGTAACTCCTGTTTAGTTATTCAATTATTTTTATATCAAAAGTCAAAACTAACTTGGTTTTGACTTTTGTTTTTGGATGAATGATTTGTTTTTGGAAATTATTGTTACCATGTCAACAGCCCATCTATTTTCATACCTTTGCTGCCTCTACGATCAATTCTTAGTTAAGAAAAGTTATTAAAGCCTTACTTATTACATGATTCATATCAAAACCAAATCAGAGATTGAAATTATACGTAGAAATGCCATGATGGTAACCGCTACGCTTACTGAAGTGGCTAAGGCCATTAAGCCCGGAGTCACTACTTTATCATTAGATACTTTAGCCGAACAATTTATTCGCGATCATGGAGGAGCACCTTCATTTAAAGGTTATGGACCTAAGAATAATACCTTCCCATATTCACTTTGTATTTCAGTAAACGAACATGTTGTTCATGGCTTTCCTTCCCTCTATGAATTAAAAGAAGGTGATGTAGTCAGTGTGGATTGTGGATTTTATAAAGACGGTTATCATGGCGATCATGCTTATACTTTTGCCGTAGGCGAAGTACCTGCTGATGTTTCTAAACTAATGCGTGTAACTAAAGAATCCTTAGCATTGGCTATTGCTGCGGCTAAAGAAAACAATCGTGTTGGTGACATCTCTTTTGCTGTAGAAAATCATACAAATAAAATTAATGGTTACGGTGTTGTTCGTGAGCTTGTAGGGCACGGAGTAGGTAAATACCTTCATGAAGACCCACAAGTACCTAACTATGGTCGTCGTGGTGATGGTAAACGCTTAAAGACTGGTATGGTTTTAGCAATTGAGCCCATGATCAATCTAGGTACTCATCGAGTAAATACTATGGAAGATGGGTGGACTATTGTAACTGCTGATGGTAAGGTTTCAGTACACTATGAACATACTACTTTGGTAGGTGTAAACTCTGGGGAAGCGCTTTCTAATTTTTCTCCAATTGAAGAAGCTGAAAGAGCAAATGCAGCATTAAGCACAGCACATCTTTAATGAAGCTTTAGAAAAACAAAATGGAACTTAGGCTTTTTCTTAAAGGAAAAGGTTTTGAAATGTTGCTTTTATGAAGTCTTCCTTTATGAAACATATCATCATGAGTTTTTGCCATTGATTTTATATAATTTTGCCACCAATTTTTAACCACATAAGTAGTAAAATCAATAATAATACAATGGATTTATTTGCAAAATTTGAAAGTAGATTAGGACCTATCGGTGACTATGCAGAAAAATTTCCCGGCTATTTTGCGTTCCCAAAGTTAGAAGGTGAATTAGGCAATCGAATGTTATTTCAAGGTAAGGAACGTATTGTATGGAGCCTAAACAACTATCTTGGACTAGCCAACCATCCTGAAGTACGTAAAGCAGATACCGAAGCCGCAGCAGCTTGGGGGCTTGCTTATCCTATGGGCGCCCGTATGATGAGTGGCAACTCAGATAATCATGATTTATTAGAAAAAAACTTAGCTGAATTTGTAGGAAAAGAAGATGCTATGCTGTTCAATTTTGGATATCAAGGAATGGTATCGGCAATTGATAGCTTATGTAGCCGTAGAGATGTGATTGTTTATGATGCCGAAAGCCATGCTTGTATTATTGATGGGTTACGTATGCATCCGGGGCATCGCTATGTATTTAAGCATAATGATTTAGCAGACTGTGAAAAGCAGTTGCAACGTGCTACAGAAATGGCTGCAACCACCGGTGGCGGTATCTTAGTAATTACAGAAGGGGTTTTTGGAATGAGTGGCAATCAAGGCCGTGTAGCAGCAATCGCTAAACTGAAAGAAAAATTTGAATTCCGTTTATTCGTTGACGATGCACATGGATTTGGTACAATGGGTAAAACCGGTGCCGGTATAGGAGAAGAGCAAAACTGTATGGAGGATATAGATGTGTACTTTTCCACTTTTGCTAAGTCTATGGCAAGTATTGGTGGTTTTTTAGCTGCTGATAAAAAAGTGTTGACGTTTTTGCGTTACAATATGCGCTCTCAGGTATTTGCAAAGTCATTGCCGATGCCCGTAGTAGTAGGCAACTTGAAAAGATTGGAATTGCTTCGTACCCATCCTGAATTGAAAGAAAAGCTTTGGCATAATGTAAATAAATTACAACAAGGACTTAGAGATAATGGATTTGATATAGGTACTACTTCTACGCCGGTAACTCCGGTGAAAATGGCTGGTGGCTTGTATGATGCCGTACAGTTAGTGTTTGACCTTCGAGAAAACTATAATATTTTCTGCTCTGTAGTAGTGTATCCCGTAATTCCTAAAGGACAAATTATTCTACGATTAATACCTACAGCTGCACATACGGATGAAGATATTGACTTGACCTTAAAAGCTTTTTCAGCAGTAAGAACTAAACTAGAAAACAAAGAGTATCCTCAAGAAATGCCATCAATGCATAAAGTATAAATGGTGGTTGGAGAATGATGAAATAGACTGAGGCTGTCCAAAAAGAGCAGCCTCAAGTTTATTTTATCATTT
>CALMXV010000041.1 GCA_937871155.1 uncultured Taibaiella sp.
GCCAATATGGTACTATCAATCAATGAAGGCCCATTATTACAAATGCATCTTCATAAAACCGGAAATGATGAACATTATTTTACGTTATTAATACATCATATCATCGGTGATGGATGGTCTATAGGGGTAATTCTCGAAGAGATAAGCAAGTTGTATAATGCTTCTACCACAGCTTCCTCTGTTGAATTAGATCCTCCTTTTCAAATAAGTGATTATGCTAGTGTAGAAGCCTCATTTAAGCAATCCAAACAATACCAAGAAACGTTATCTTATTGGCAGCAACAATTTGCTGATATGGTACCCATGGTTGAGTTGCCAACAGATCGTCAACGGTTACCTCAACGAACATTCAATGGACATCGAATTGATCAAACGATATCCTTAACACAATTAAATGCCATTAAAGAAGTAGGAGCACAAGGCGGCGCTAGTTTAGTAGTAACACTATTAGCTGCGTTTGAGATCCTCTTGTATAAGATGACTCAACAACAAGATCTAGTGGTAGGCTTGCCAGCAGCAGGGCAATCGGTTACTAGCTTGCCGGACGTGGTGGGGCATTGCGTCAACTTATTACCA
Organism: uncultured Taibaiella sp.; assembly: GCA_937871155.1. Classification (GTDB taxonomy): domain Bacteria; phylum Bacteroidota; class Bacteroidia; order Chitinophagales; family Chitinophagaceae; genus JAFIGV01. The sequence continues at coordinate 577 of CALMXV010000041.1, forward strand.
CTTCGTTCCAAAGTAGAGCCGGGGCTTTCATTCTTATCCTACTTAAAAAAGCGTAAAGTAGAATTTTTAACAGCCTTAGAACATCAACAGTTGACCTTTAGCGAGCTATTGAAGAAGCTTTATATCCCAAGAGATGCTTCTCGAGTTGCTCTGGTGCCGGTTATGTTGAATATAGACTTAGGCATGGATCAAAAAGTGGCGTTTAATGACTTGGAATTTGAACTTATCAGTAACCCAAGAGCATTTGAAAATTTTGAACTCTACCTTAACATAGCGGATGCCAAACAAGGTATGGTGTTGGAGTGGTCTTACAATACAGATTTGTTTGATAGCACAACCATTCTTCAAATTCATCAGGAGTTGATACATCTGTTAGATAAAATATCCCATTCTCCCAGCTGTTTAATATCAGAATTGACTAAAGAAGAAGTCAAAAATATAAGTTGTGGACATGGTGCTAATTTTACAATCCCCTCCAATCTTACGGTATTAAGCTTAATAGAAACTACTGCAAGTAGAAGAAGTGATGCTATAGCGATTAGTTATGAGCAGCATACTATTTCATACGCTGAATTACAAGAGCGTGTGAATCGACTAGCCGCTTTTTTAATGAACAAAAATGTTCAAGTGGGCGATGTTGTAGCGGTTTCCATAGAGCGCTCTATAGATATGGTTGTTTGTTTATTGGCGATTTTCAAAACCGGAGCTGCTTATCTACCCATTGATCCGCAATACCCTTTTGACCGAAAGAAATATATGCTGGAGGACTCAAAAGCTAAGCTATTATTGACCTCCAGAAAATATAGTTTAAAGACATCGGTACACTGTGAAGTACTAATCATAGAGAATGTTTGGTCGAATTTGCCACAAGAGCAACAACCTTGTCCATTTCCTAAATTAGTTGGAGACAACTTAGCGTATTTGCTTTATACATCAGGTTCTACAGGTAATCCGAAAGGAGTTAAGGTATCGCATCGTAACCTGGTGAATTTTTTGCTGAGCATGCAAGCGACACCCGGCATCACAGCTTACGATAAGTTATTAGCTATAACTTCAATTTCGTTTGACATTGCAGGATTAGAGCTTTACCTACCATTGATATCCGGTGCTGAATTGATACTGGCAAGTACAGAAGCAACCAGAGATGGGAGATTGCTTTTAGATATAATCGAACAAAAACAAATCAGCATCTTACAAGCTACACCTACTTCATGGCAGTTGTTATTAGATGCAGGTTGGAGTCAACCCCTACCATTAAAAGCTTTGTGTGGTGGAGAACCCTTATCAGCTTCACTTGCTCTGCAATTACTAGGGTTGTGCAATGAATTGTGGAATATGTATGGACCAACTGAGACGACTATTTGGTCTTCGATAAAAAGAATTGTACAAAACGAAGAACAGATTACAATAGGAAAACCTATACACAATACGCAATGGTGTATAATGGATGATGAAGGTAAGCCGGTAGAAAAAAAGAAAGTAGGAGAAATCTATATTGGAGGTGCAGGTGTAGCAGAAGGTTATTGGAATCAAGAAGAGTTGACTACTGAAAAATTTATAAGCCTTCAGCAAGGGCAAGGCATGAGAGGGACGTTTTATAAAACAGGTGACCTTGGAAAGATGTTGGATAATGGAGAACTTGTTTGCTTAGGTCGTAAAGACCATCAAGTAAAATTAAGAGGTCATCGAATAGAACTTGGGGAAATTGAAACCTGTTTATCAGCGTTAGATTCGATTAAGCAAAGTGTAGTGATTATAAGAGAAGATATACCTGGTAATAAACAATTGGTAGGCTATGTAACCTTAAAGGATATACAAGAGAAATCCGTTCATAAAGATTGGGAAAGCCAATGGGAGAATCTTTATAAAAAAGGAAAGGAGCAAGTAAGCCATGAACAACAACACGATTTAGATGCTGCATTGCTACAAGTTGTCACACATGATGATGTCAGTAAGCAACATGTTGAATGGTTGCAATTAACAATAGAACGAATACAGGCCATTGGAGCTAAGAATATTTTTGAGGTAGGCTGTGGATCGGGACAATTACTATTTGCTTTAGCTCCATTTACCAATCATTATATAGCTACAGATTTTGCTCCCACGGCTATTCAAAGCATTCAGAACCGTATAAATGAAGCTCCCACTCAATGGCAGCAAATAACAGCTTATACTGCCGCTGCTGATGACTTTTCGCCCATCTATGATAAGCCGATTGACCTCGTCCTAATTAATAGCGTTGCACAATATTTTCCTACAATAGATTATACACTTCATGTACTGAAACAAGCAATACATGCACTTGAAAAGGGCGGTTGTGTCTTTGTGGGAGATATGCAAGGGAAAAATACCTTGTCCTTATTTCATACCATTGATTATCTAGTGAAGGCAAATCCTATAACTACTATTAGCACCTTGCAAGAGGTAGTAGATCATCGGATACAGATAGAAGACGAGCTTGTAGCTGACCCTAGTTTTTTCTATTTATTACCTACCATTTTCCCTGAAATTACTGGTGTAGATGTTCAGCTAAGAAGAGGATACTTAATCAATGAAACCACCAAATACCATTTTGATGTATGGCTCTTTGTGAATACGACTATTGAAATGGCTCATCCGGAACATACTATTCAATGGGACTCTACTAGGTCTTTAACATCAATAGAGGAACTTCTAGTCACAGCAACTTATGCAGTATTGGAGGTGAAGAATATACCCAATGCTCGTACGTACAACGATATAAAAATTAAACAGCAACTTGAGAATGCACCTCCTGATAGTATTCTTGCAGGGCTTCAACATGATTATCAACTACCATCCACAGGCGAACAACCGGATAGCTTTTGGGAACTTGCCGAGCGCCATCAATATCGTGCTCATGTTAGATGGGCTACAGATGGAACCGATGGTTTCTTTGAAGTAGTATTTATTAAATCTACCAATAAGCACCTGATACCAGCAACGCCTATACCTATTACTCAAATAGCATTACATCAAACGATACGAGCACCACATACTAAAAATGAAGTACTAATAGAAACAGATGTTTTAGTAACCTGGAAACAGCATCTAGCAAAGTCATTGCCTAGTTATATGATACCTGATGAGATTATAGGACTAAAACAACTCCCACTTACACCGAATGCTAAAATAGATAGGAAAGCATTACCTAAACCTAAGCGACGCAAAACTGTTAATACGGAACAACGTATCCTATTACCTATTGAACAGAAAATTGCTGCAATATGGTCGGAAGTTTTAAGTGTGGAAATAATAACCCCTACCGATGACTTTTTTCAATTAGGAGGCCATTCATTATTGGCGGTAAAAGTAATGGCAAGATTAGAAAAAATTACCGGAAAGCGGTTGACTATTGCTACTCTTTTTGAAAATTCAACTATAGAAAAATTAGCAAGGGTATTGTCATTGGATACAAAAGTTATTTCGAATGCCAATGACTGGAATGTACTGGTGCCCATGAAAGCCAATGGAAATAAAATGCCTTTGTTTTTTGTTCATGGAGCAGACTTAAACGTTATCCTCTTCAAGTCAGTCAGCACCTATTTGGATGCAGACCAACCCGTATTTGGACTTCAAGCTTTAGGTATCAATCACGAAACGAATATTCCGTTGTCAATAGAACAAATGGCCTCTAAGTATATTGAAGATATGCTACAGGCGCAGCCGGAAAGTAAGTATGCGATTGCTGGTTATTCCTTAGGTGGATTCATAGCATTTGAAATTGCTAAGCAGTTGCAAGAAATGGGTAAAGAGGTAGCTTTTCTTGGCATCATTGATACATTTGCGGGCAATAATTTTGAAGGCAGTGCTATCAATAAAATTATGCATCAAGGTAAAAAGATGGTATTCCTTTTAGACGCTTTAATAACTAAACCGCGTAAAGCACTTCAATACCAACGGCAGGTACTAGAGCAAAAAATTAGGAATATTTTTGAAAAAGATGGTGACTTGCCTATAGGAAAATTTACCAACTACGAAGCGGAGATTTATAAGAAATATAGTATCGCTTTAGATGCTTATCAGTTAACTAGCGCCGAGTTAAAAGTCACTTTGTTTACAGTAAATGAAAGACAATATTATTTACAAGACCCCGAAACGATGGGCTGGCGCAAGTTTGCTTTACGTGGGGTTAGGCGTGTTCAGGTACCTGGCGACCACTCTTCAGTTTTGTATCCACCACATGATAAGTCTTTAGCGAAGGCTATACAACTAGAGTTAAACAAAATAATTGACTCCAATACTCATTAATCAACTTCAGTAATGGCTATAGTGGGTTCCATGAAAATTGAAAAGACAATGCCTTCCAAGCTGTTTCATTTGTTGTGCCTACAGGTAGATGATATTAAAAGTGAAAAGCTTACCCGATACCATTTTAAAGAGGATGCTTTACGGTCATTAATGGGTGAGTTACTAGTTCGTTATATGCTTGAAACTCATTT
>CALMXV010000042.1 GCA_937871155.1 uncultured Taibaiella sp.
AATAGGCGGCCACCATAAATAGTTGTCCGATTTTCTCTTCTAAACTCAACTTATTGTAAGTACTCGTCACCCACTTACTTTTATCAGTACTTGTAGTATTGTTGGAAGTATTTTGAGCAACTAACCCATAAGGCAAGGCTGCGATAAGTAGAAATAATAAATAACGTGTGACAGTAAAAGGCATCTTCAAAAATAATGGAAATAAAATGATAGGTACGTTAATAGATTTACAGAGATTCTTGATTAGGTAAATTTGTCAAAGTGGACACTGATAGCTTTTCTTACTTGGTGATTTTTTAGGAACTTAGTAGGCTTTCTCACTCCAATGAAAACCATAGCTGAAACTATTATTGCCCTTAACAAAGAGCTTCCCCCTTCGTTTAGCTTGCCCAAAGGATATCATGTAGAACATCCCTTTCTATCTCATACAGGCAGCCTATGGGCTATGAAGCAGTTTTATAATATGTATTATAACGACAAGTCTCCTCGACATTTTATTATAGGCATCAACCCTGGCAGGCATGGTGCTGCTATTACCGGTGTCCCTTTTACCGACACAAAGCGGTTAGCTAGTTATTGTGGGATTACAATGTCTGCTACCCATTCCTCACATGAGGTATCTGCCCTATTTATGTATGATATGATACAGGCATACGGTGGTGTTCAATTATTTTATCAACATTTTTTTATCCATTCCCTTTTCCCTTTCGCCTTACTCAAACAAACGGCATCCAACAAGTGGGTAAATGCTAATTATTATGACCTTCCGGAACTATTTCAGGCAGTAAAACCTTTTATGCTTCACACTTTATCTCGATATCTTTCTATGGGCTTAATCACCCAAAAAGTAATCGTACTAGGAAAGAAAAATGCACTTTTTATAGAGCAACTCCATAAAGAATATCCTTTTTTTGAGGAAATGATTGTACTAGAACACCCGCGATATATCCAGCAATATAAAGCCTCCAACAAGCAAGCATATATTGATAAATACCTTCTTGCTTTAGATGAGTTACATGCCAATAAGGGCTAACAAGAGAATAGAGCAAACAGAGAGATTGGAAATATTATCATTTCTTCTAAAATCAACTTTTACAAACTAACCCTACCTTTGTTCCCAACCTATTAAAAAGCACCGTGTCTGACGTCATTCAACTTTTATCCGATCATTTAGCCAATCAAATAGCCGCCGGAGAGGTCATTCAACGACCTGCTTCTGCCGTAAAAGAGCTTTTGGAAAACGCGATAGATGCCGGTGCCACCGACCTACAACTTATCATCAAAGATGCCGGTAAAGAACTGATTCAAGTAATTGATAACGGTTGCGGGATGAGTGTTACCGATGCACGCATGAGCTTTGAACGCCATGCTACATCAAAGATTAAAAACATCAACGACCTCTTCACCATCCGCACCATGGGATTTCGAGGTGAAGCCTTAGCCTCCATTGCTGCCGTTGCCCAAGTGGAAATGAAAACACGTCAAGCAAATAGTGATATAGGTACTCGCTTAGTAATAGAAGGCACCGAAGTGAAGCTTCAAGAGCCTTGTGGCACTCCTATCGGGACTAGCATAGCTGTAAAAAATTTGTTTTTCAATGTACCGGCGAGGCGCAATTTTTTAAAGTCAAACACCACAGAATATCGGCATATCATTGATGAGTTTATTCGTATTGCTT
>CALMXV010000043.1 GCA_937871155.1 uncultured Taibaiella sp.
AAAAGACAACTACATTGTTTTTAAAATGAATCATGATGCCACTTTGAATTCCGGTGACCAAAAATGCGATAATGTACCAGACCCGGACAAAATCTCTTTCTATTGGAGCCTTGAAGACAACAAGCGTAGAATCACATTGCTGAATGCGAATGATATGTTTTTTGATTCTTCTACTATTGATGCTAAGTTCGAAAAATACTCTTCAAAGCAGTTTGAAATTAGCTATGTTGATTATACTCAGAATGCTTTTAACAGTACTAAAAAAGATACAATAACGTATTACTATACGTTTACCAAGTTCTAAAGTGGTTTGTCGATTTTAATTTTTAAAAGCCGCCACTTATTGTTGGTGGCTTTTTTGATGAATCCTTCGCAATCGCTATTCAAATTGTACATTTGCACACTTAAATAAAAAAAATAACCAATCATGATAAAGATAACCTTACCCGATGGTGCGGTGAGAGAATATAACGAAGGTAGTTCTGCCTTAGACGTTGCCAAGAGCATCAGTGAAGGGCTGGCAAGAAAAGTTTTGGCAGCCGTAGTGAATGAAGAGGTATGGGATGCTACCCGTCCTATCCACCAAGATGCTCACTTAAAATTATTAACCTGGGACGATAGAAATGGTAAGACCACCTTTTGGCATTCCTCTGCACATTTAATGGCAGAAGCTATCGAAGCGATATTTCCCGGAACTAAATTTGGAATTGGCCCTGCAATTGAAAATGGTTTTTATTATGATATCGACTTAGGCGGACAAGCCATTTCTGATGAAGACCTAGCAAAGCTTGAAGCCAAGATGAAAGAGCTTTCAAAGCAAAACAGCAGCTACCAACGCAAAGAAGTTGGCAAAGCAGATGCGATACAATACTTTACCGAAAAACAAGACCCGTATAAACTTGAGCTACTCGAAGGGTTGAATGATGGAGAGATTACTTTTTATACTCAAGGAAATTTTACCGATCTCTGTCGCGGACCGCATATCCCAAGTACCGGAGTAATTAAAGCCGTAAAGCTGACGAATATAGCCGGTGCCTATTGGAGAGGGAATGAGAAGAACAAAATGTTGACTCGTATCTATGGTATCACTTTTCCTCAACAAAAAGAGTTGGATGAATACCTAGCCTTGCTAGAAGAAGCTAAGAAACGTGACCATCGTAAACTAGGTAAAGAACTAGAACTTTTTGCCTTCTCTGAAAAAGTAGGTAGTGGCTTACCATTGTGGTTGCCCAAAGGAGCTATGCTTCGTGAGCGTCTTCAACAGTTTTTACAAAAAGCTCAAATGGCAAGTGGCTACCTTCCGGTGATGACCCCACATATTGGAGCTAAACAACTCTACGAAACATCCGGACATTGGGAAAAGTATGGTAAAGATAGTTTCCGCCCCATCACTACACCACAAGAAGGAGAAGAGTTTATGTTGAAACCAATGAACTGCCCTCACCATTGTGAAATTTATAAATCATCCCCTCGTTCTTATAAAGACCTTCCTTTGCGTTTAGCAGAGTTTGGTACTGTATATCGTTATGAGCAGAGTGGTGAGCTACATGGCTTGACACGCGTTCGTGGATTTACACAAGATGATGCCCATCTTTTTTGTCGTCCGGATCAAGTATTAGAAGAGTTTAAGAAAGTAATCGACCTGGTGATGTATGTGTTTAAGAGCCTCAGTTTTGAAAACTTTACTGCACAGGTTTCCTTAAGAGATCAAGAAGACCGTAGTAAATATATCGGTAGTGAAGAAAATTGGGTGATAGCCGAACAGTCTATTATACAAGCAGCAGAAGAAAAAGGATTGCCCTTTGTTATAGAATATGGTGAAGCCGCATTCTATGGCCCTAAGCTCGACTTCATGGTGAAAGATGCATTAGGAAGAAGCTGGCAGCTAGGCACCATACAAGTGGATTATAACTTGCCTGAACGTTTTAAACTAGAGTATGTAGATAGCGATAACTCTCGTAAGCGCCCAGTGATGATACATCGTGCTCCATTTGGCTCTATGGAACGCTTCGTAGCGGTATTGTTAGAACATTGTGGTGGCAATCTACCCTTATGGCTAGCACCGTTGCAAGTAAAAGTATTACCTATCAGTGATAAGTTTTCACCTTATGCACATGAAGTAGCACGCATGCTCAATAGTGAAGATATACGTGCTGAAGTAGATGACCGTAATGAAAAAATTGGGAAGAAAATTCGCGATACAGAATTGATGAAAGTAAGCTATATGTTGGTAGTAGGTGAAAAAGAAATGAATGAAAATAAAGTTGCCGTACGCAAGCATGGCGAAGGTGATAAAGGAGCCATAAGCGTTACCGAATTTATAGCCTTAATGAAACAAACGATTCAAGAAGAAATAGGGCAATAAATTAGCTTAGCATATAAATTACTAGTAGTCTATTCTTTTACCGGATAGACTACTTTACTTTTAGAGCCTTAGGATTGCTCGTCTTATTTTCTACAGCATAACCCTTACTCCTTCAAAAACCGCCCCACCAGCCGCTCACCATTTTTAGTAAGGAGTTGTACGATATATAACCCTTGAGATAAGCTGGTGATGTTGGCGACATCTCCCTCACCTTGCTGCACTAAAGCACCTTGTAGGGTGCTGATGGTATAGCTTCCTTTTAAGCTAAAATTAATAGTGGCTGTAGCTGGATTGGGATAGAGTGAGAGTTGAGTAGGATATACCTCCTCTACTCCCGAAACTCCTGTGGTGTCTAAGTCAAAACCTATACAACTTAACATTGAATTACCAGAGGTAATGTTTGTAAGATATGCATATTTGCCACTAGTTGCAACTGTGGACATAATTCTATTCATATTTGGAGTTAAAGAGTCTATAAATACATATGGAATAATAGAATTAAGATAATGTAACGTATCTCTATTAATAAATGTTTCTATGACTAAGTTTTTATTAGGGTCATACATAAAAGGTACTTGTAACGGTATTTTTAGCCATTTTCTATTATTCAATCCAAAACCTATAGGAGACCCTTGCAATGTTGTACTGTCAAAAATATATGGGTTGCCTTGAAGTACAGTTGTCAGTTCATTTTCATCATCAAATAATACATAGCGTTTATTAATAGAGTCGTAAGCAAAACTATCTCTTGAAGTATTTCCCATTCGTATTTTGAAATTATAAAACTTATACAAGCCACTAGGGTCTAGAGTCTGTGAGTAATAAATCCAAATATACAATGCTGTTATTTTCCCCTTAGGCGGATATTTAAAATTACTAGGATAGTAGATGGAATAAGCTTTAGTGTTAATACCCTGAACAGGTATTTCACTAAACCCCACCCCACCCCCATAATAACTATATTGAGACGAAAATAAAGTGCTATCATCAAACTGAGGGGCATAATAGTATTGGGGAACTTGATTGGTAGCTTGGGCAAAAGATGTGTAATACGTACCAATGCAAACCAG
>CALMXV010000044.1 GCA_937871155.1 uncultured Taibaiella sp.
AATCAATCCTTTAATAGTTGCTTTGTCCGTGGCATTGATATTAACTATTGGTTATATCATCATGAACGAATTCGGTGCAAAAACTGGTATCGATATTTTAGACAAGAAAATATTCAATGATATTACAGTAGATTGTTCTGAAATAGAATCCAACTTCTTTGCTTCTAAAGTTATCGTAAAAGTTCGTAACCGTTCTGACCAAACAATACAAGGCGTCACCGTTAAAGTAGTAGCACTAGACAAAAATGGGGTAGAAATAAAATCAAAATCACGTTCATTAGATGAAACACTAGCCCCCCAATCAACTATTGTAAGAACAGTAACTGTACCCAAACGAACCAAACAATGTAGATGTATCTTAGAAAGTACAACAACGCATTATTAAGGATTGCTTTCAACATGTTTTAGGGTGAGTCCTCTTAATTGACACAATTTTGTTTCTGTAGTAGACAAATATTTCAGAGGGATACCGGCTATGATGTTGCAGAATAGCTGAAAGTCTTGTTTATATATCGAGGATTCCGATTGTTGTAAAAGATGTTTCACTTCATTCATAATAGGATATTCAAAGCTTAACTCTACTCGTTTTTCAATCCATTTTTCTTTCTTAGCAGCAATGTTTAACGCCTCTACTGTTGCTGTTTTATACGCATTAATCAACCCGGGCATACCTAATAGTGTTCCTCCAAAATACCGAACCACTATTACTGCTACATTAGTCAAACAAGCACTATCTATCTGACCTAGAATTGGTCTGCCGGCACTTCCTGATGGTTCTCCATCATCTACTGTTCTATATCGATTGCCATCTACACCTATCCGATAGGCATAGCAATGATGTACCGCTTTAGGATGCTCGGCTTTAAGTTCTTTAAGTTTAATCTTTACATCATTCTCATCAACGATAGGAAATGCATAAGCCAAGAATTTACTTCCTCTATCTTTAAAGATAGCTGTGGTAGCATCTTCAATAGTTGTGTAAGTATAGTTTTCAGCCATGTGTTTTGCTAAAATAAAGTAGTAAAATAGAAAGTATGGATAAGGCAAGTCCTAATAGTTTTATCCCAGTAGCTTTTTCTTTAAAAAACAACATAGCTGCAATTCCCGACAGTAATACAATGCCAATGTTATTGACAGGTATTGCAGCAGAACTATCTAAAAAATCACTTTGTAAAAATTTCAGAAAAAAATACATGGAGAAATAATTGGGAACGCCAAGAATCACTCCGGAAATCAAGTTTCGATAATGCAATTGAAGCTTGCCCTGATAAGTTCGAATACCAATAATGATGCTACCTATGAAAGCAGCCGTCGCAAAGACTTGGATTAAATAAAGGTCAAATAATGAATTCTCTTGGAGATAACGAGTTTCTACATATTTCATCACAGTATCTAAGCTTCCACTAAATATAAAAAGCGCAGCCAATAGAAGGATACTAGATGTAGTATGCTTCTCTGAAGATTGAGTAGAAAAATAAATTGCAGGAAAAGCTATTATAACTCCCAGTATTTTCAAATAGGATAAGGGTTCGTGATATACCACAACAGCAAAAATTACTGGAATGATTAAGGAAAGTTTATTGGTAACAGTGGATAAAGTCAACCCATTTTTCTGAATTGAATAACCCAATAAACTAAAAACTAAAATAAATAGTCCTCCCGTAAGTAGTGCCCAATAAAACCAAGGTTCAAAAGTGCGGTAATGATGAAATGGTTCTGTACCGATAAATAAACTTCCCGTTATCACACAAACTACATAGTTGACAACAATCGTTTGTAAAGTATTTACTTTATAGTTGGCAAACACCTTAAAAAGGGTAAAGATTAGGGTATTTAATAAGATGGAAAGGATTATATAAATCATATACGTTTCTACAAAGAATAGCCCATGCAATATTGTTGTGGTTGATGGGTGTACACGGTTAGTCGGTCTTTTTTTAGTTGAGTATCAATAGCTAAATGTGCTTCATGTAACTGTGGGGCTGCAACTCCCTCTTTCCAAACTGTGGAAGAGGTGAGT
>CALMXV010000045.1 GCA_937871155.1 uncultured Taibaiella sp.
TCCCCAAAGCGAGAGAGCTACTAAAAGCAAAGCCCCTCGAAACTTTTGTAAAAATCTGTTTTTCATATTAAAATTTTGAATTAACGCCTACTCGTATAAAGGATTTTCGGCATCTTCCTTTTGTGTAATTAATTTAGAACCAAGAAGTGATCAAGAACAATAAACGTAAAATCGAATTCAACATCGCAATTAGGGTAGCAGTAAACGTAAAATCTAAAAAAACCACATAGTAATGAGTCGCAAAAGTTAAACTTAGACATTCCCTTTTAGAAAACCAAATAGATTTTATAATCATGTGTTGAATTGATACAAAATAGCCCTAAAAAATATTGTAAATTTTATTTTTCTAGCGCTTGAAGGAGGGATGCATCATCCGGTTTTACGCCCGGAGAAAAAATTGCCACCAACTTTCCCGTTTCATCTATTAGGTATTTTTGAAAATTCCATTTTACACTGCTGTTTTCAAAACCATTATAGGCTTTCTCCGTAAGCCATGTATAGATGGGGGCTTTACTACTACCCTTTACGGATATCTTTGATGCCATAGGAAAACTAACTCCATAGTTCTTCTGACAAAAGTTAGCGATCTCATCGTCCGTGCCCGGCTCCTGACGCAGGAAGTTGTTGGAAGGGAACCCCACGATGATTAGTTTATCTTTATGGGTTTTATACAAAGCTTCTAAGCCTTCGTATTGTGGAGTATAGCCGCATTTAGAGGCGGTATTGACTATCAAAATTTTCTTTCCTTTAAATTCAGCAAAGTCAATGGTAGATCCGTCTAAAGCTTTTACCTTAAAATCATAGATAGATGAAGGGATGGAAGTGCCTTTTTTCTCTTGTGCTTTACAGCTTCCATGAAACAATCCTACAATAGCAGCTAAAAACCATGCATATTTCATATTCTAGATTTTAATTAAAACAAATGTACAGTGTGCCTATTAATTTAAAAGGTTAAGAAATAAAATAGGCAATTTACCCACATCTGGAATTTCATTTTACCTTCTCACTTCATTTGGCGATGAGGATGGTGTAGTCGCTTTCATCATTAGTACTTCTGCTACATGCCTACCAGTTTCTGCAGCACCATTCATAAATCCCTGAAACTGTTCACTACAATGCTCTCCGGCGAAATAACAGTTTCCTACCGGAAGCATCTCTAAGCCTGCAATGGTTGTCCATTGTCCTGGCTTATAACAGCTATAGCTTGCTTTTACAAAAGGGTAGTCTATCCAATTCACAAAAACATGCTTATCTAAAAACTGTTCTTTAGATTGTTTAAATATTGCTCCAAGTTGATTCACCCTTTCAGTCACTTGTTCTTTGGGTAATTCTGTACGCCATACATGTGTAGGAGGTGCTAAAGGATTTTTGAAAGAAACAACAGCTAAGTTTTTAGAAAACGTCCCTCCAAAATAGGCCACATAAGCACCGTTAGTATTGTTATCAGATGTATTGCTTGTGCCGTCCCAACCATTCACCATATCTTTTGTGAACACATAGCCCATAGCATTATTTTTTTTATTACGCCAAGGCTGCCCTTTATATCCCAATACAAGCTTGGTATTATTACCATACCCAAGTTCATCAATACATTTCCTCTTGTTTGCTGAAAGGTCTTTTAAGTTTAGTGATATGGTTCTTAGTATGGTAAAAGGAATGGTACATACAATAGTTTTAGCTCTGACTACTTCCTTATTCTTAAAACTTATATTATAACTTCCATCTTCCAATTCATCTATCGCCATCACTTCATGGTTTAAGGAAATGTTTTCTTTTCCTACTTTATCTACTAAGGCTTCAATAAGTTTTGAGTTTCCACCTTTTATACGAAAGCGCTCATCACTTGATCCAAATACCTTGAAACCCTCATCCGTATTAGGGTCGATGATGGAAAGTAAATTCAAAGTAGATTGCTCATTAGTATCTAAGCCATACTCGGCTACGAAAGCTGCATCCAATAAATCCTTCAACCATTTTGCACAGTGCAATTGTTGAATATAATTGGATAAAGGCATATTGTCTAGTGTTTCGGCCTCTGGGGTATCATAATTTTCACCTAGTGCATCAATATCAGAAACCAATTTGGGAGCTATCTTTTTAAACTCTTTGATAATTTCCTTTTCACTGATGTTGCGATTATCAAAGTAATAGATGTCTTTTACCCAGCCTTCCTTTTCTTGTTCTGCTATCAAATCCAATAAATCTAGTTGAAACTCTTTAGCTAGCGCAATCATATCCTTATGGTTTGAGTCAATAAAATCCCCCCCTAATTCAGGAAAGATTCCAAGTTGCAAGGCATCATTATAATGAGTTAGAATACGACCACCACAGCGTCTATCAGCATCAAAAATTTTAAATCGTATCCCTGAGGATAATAAATGGTTAGCACAATTTAAGCCTGCCATCCCTGCTCCTAAAATGGCAACTTCAAGAAGGGAATCTTCAATATCTTGCTTGGGTGTAGAAGTTCCACAAGAAGATAAAAAACTGGGAACAGTTAAACCTACTGCAATTCCTGCTGCAGCCTTTGATGAGTTACCAATAAACTTTCTACGACTAGGGCTAAACGAGGTTCTCTTACTATTTGATAGATTTATTTCTTGATGAATCAAGTGAATTAATCTACCTAGCAAACTGCTTTTAAAATTTTTCATAAGACAGTTATTATATTCCATGTAATATAACTACTTCGATAGAAAATAGTAATAGGTTACCTCCAAAATTCAACAGTATTTTTGGAATTAAATTTTGATGATGAACATACAATCACTTTTGAAATTCTTACGCATTGTAGCGGTCTTAGAAGCTTTTTCATGGATAGCATTATTAATAGCTATGTACTATAAATGGGTGTTAAACATCACCACCTATATGAATCTTATAGGAAGGTTGCATGGTTTTATGTTTATTGGTTTTGTTGTTTTGGTTGTTGTGGTGGGTCTTCAAATGAAATGGCGCAAGCGAGAGATTGCATGGAGTTTACTATCTTCTTTACCCCCATGTGGTACTATTATAGCCGACTATGCTATCTTCAAGAAATATGTAAAATAAGAACGAGATTCTCAACCCATAAAGAAGCCCTAACCTGATGCAGATTAGGGCTTTTATGTTCCTCCTATATTTTGTAACGGCTATTTTAAATGATTTCTTTTCCACCATACAACACCGATGGTGCCAATAAGTGCTAACGGTAGCATTGCTAAGTAAATGATTCCATCATTAAGACCTTTAGCCGATTTATCTCCCAACTGAGAAGCAGTCTTCGAACATACAGAACATCCTTGTGCCTTGCTGGTTTGAGCAGATAAAATAAATACACTAAATATCAATAATAGCTTTTTCATAAATTAGATTTTAATGAGGCGGCTTGACGAATCAATACACTCGAATTCATCAAGCCGTATGCAAAATTAAGTGTTTACCACAGATAGTGAACTATTGATAATAGGGTGAAATCATAAGATATACTAATACACCTGTAATACTCACATAAAGCCATAATGGGAAAGTGTATCGTGCTATTTTTTTATGTTTTGCATATTCTCCCGTTAAGGCTCTATAAGCTGTAAATAGTATAAAAGGAAGGATGATAGCCGCTAGTATAATATGCGTTATCAAAATAAAAAAATAGAAATAACGAATGGTACCGTCTCCTCCAAACTTAGTATCTCCGGATAAAAGATGATGCGCTATGTACGATATTAAAAACAAGCAAGATAAAAGTATAGCACTTAGCATTAATTTTTTATGAGCTTCATAATTCTTGTTCTTTACTGCTATAAAAGCTGCTATAAGTACAAGACTAACGATTGAATTAATAACCGCATTAATCAAAGCAAATACATGAACATCAAATCCTAAATCAACTGAAAGTTTTATTTTAGACAATAGAATTATAGAAGCAAAAATCACAAAAGAGGTAGTAAATATCAACAGTCTTGCTTGCTTATCGTTCTTCTTTAATAGCGGCTTTAGATTCATAGTCTATTTCTTTTTTTTCTTTTCCATTGTTAATAAAGATACATCATACGCACATTGGCTAATGGCACCGGTATCTAGCCCGTTGTAGTAACCCCGAATATTTCTATCAGCATCTAATACGATTAGCTTTTGAGAATGGATAAAGTCATTGGTATTACCATCACCTTCTTCTACCGAAAGCCCAAGTTCATTTCGTGCATAGTCATAAATGTTCGCTTTATCTCCAGTTAAAAACCACCATTTATCATGATTCACCCCATGATGATCTGCATATACACGTAAAGTTTGAAACGTATCAACCTTCGGGTTTACAGAAATTGAAATTAACTGAACTGTATCTTCAAGGTTATTGATTCTTTTGGGATTTTTACGAAATGCAAGTTGCAGCATTTTCATATTATTGGTCAGTTGTGGACATACTGAAGTACAAGTAGTAAATATAAAGTCAACAACTAAAATTTTCCCTTTTAAATCTTTGTTTAAAGAAACCGTGTCTCCAAGTTGATTTACTAATGAAATATCCTTCACTTGATGAAATATAGAATCTCCATTTTGTAGCTTCTCAAATCGAAATTGAGGAGGCATCGATATATGTCCTTTCTTTAATGACTTAGCGATTAAATAAAAAGAGAGCGGCAGCACAAATGCCACCGCTATCCCTATGAAATAACTAAATTTTTTCTTCTTTTCGTTATTCATGAATTTTATAAAACTATTGTTTATCGAACCGGTGATGTGCTGTTTATATGCAACCAGTAATTACCATCTGCAAGAAAGGCAATGATAAACCAAATAAATAATGATAATGGAATTAAAATCATTAGGATGAAGTTCTTCACTTCATCGCCTAAGTGCATAAAGATGGCAACGATATAGCCCGCCTTGAGTAAGGTAAGTGCAAGAAAGAAAAACGCCACCAAACCATGAGGCATGTGATGACTGAAAAACATACCTATAACTACTTCGATAACGGTTACAATAAGTAGTATCCAAAATACTTTCCAGATTCTTCCGATTTGTTTTTTACTCTCAGCTGATTTCACATCATGATTAAAATGATGGTTCATAATTCCGGAGTAAAGCTTAGATTGATCCCCTTCGTAGTAATATTGATTAGAGTCGTTATGATGATGAGACATGTAAAAAGTATTTATTAAGATTTTAGAAAATTAAAATTCAATTATAGTAGATAGAAACAAGTAAATACAAATACCCAAACTAAATCTACAAAGTGCCAGTATAGTCCTACTTTTTCTACCATTTCGTAATGACCTCTTCTATCATAAGTACCATTTACCGTGTTTATCAAAATCATTACTAATAATACTACACCACTGAATACGTGCATTCCGTGGAATCCGGTGATGGTAAAGAAATAATTATAAAAATCGTGTGTGGCACGCATACCGGCACCAGCCGCAAAGGTAGGATCAGCTACAGCAGAGTCTCTAAAGAGATGTTTAAAACTATCTAAAGACATAGTGCTATCTGTAAAGGAGCCCCACCAAGCACCTTGATGATGTAAGTGGGTCCATTCCCAAGCTTGGCAGCTAAGGAAGCAGATACCTCCAAGGATAGTCCACATTAACCATTTAGTTACTCCGGCTCTATCACCATAGTGGCCAGCATGTACTGCTAAAACCATGGTAACCGAACTCATAATGAGGATAAACGTCATCAAACTCACAAAAAGTAATGGTAAGTTTGCTTCTCCCATAAACGGAAATGCGTGGAAAACCTTATTAGGATCCGGCCATACGCTACTAAAAAACCTGTTGGTACCGTATGAAATTAGGAATGCGCCGAAGGTAAAAGCATCTGAAAGTAGGAAAATCCACATCATCATTTTACCATAACTCACCTTAAAAGGAGACTGCCCTCCTTCCCAAATTTTCTGTTCTGTTGTTACTGCAGTTGCTTGTTGTGCCATAGAAGTGTAAAAAAAATAAAAAAGGTTGTAAAATTCAAGAAGTTTTTAATGATTAACTAGAAAGAATACAAATAAATATATCCATAATATATCTACGAAGTGCCAATAAGTAGCTGCCATCTCCATACCGGTGTTGCTTCCAGACGGTATGTTTTTACGAATAGCTCTATAATAAACAATAGCTAATG
>CALMXV010000046.1 GCA_937871155.1 uncultured Taibaiella sp.
GTGGGTGTGCGCTTACAACAAGACCTGAAAGGCATTCCGATCTTAGTATTGGAAGAAAGCCAACCTAAAAAAAGTATTGCCACTACCCGCAGTTTTGATAGCAACTATACCGAATATCAGCAGTTGGCAGAGCGTGTCAGCACCTTTGCGGTCTCTTGTGCAGAGAAGCTGCGCCAGCAAAAAACCTGCTGTAACTCACTAATGGTTTTTATTCATACCAACGGGCACCGTAAAGATTTAGCACAGTACAGTAGAAACATTGTCGTACAATTACCCTTTGCTACCAACTCCTCTATAGAGCTGGCAAAGTTTGCCACGCAAGCACTTCAGCATATTTTTAAGACGGGGTATCGTTATAAGAAAGCAGGAGTCATCGTACAGGATCTTACACCGGAAAACATCACTCAGATATCACTTTTCGAAAATCGCAATGAACGGCATATACCTTTGATGCAAGCTATAGACCGCGTGAATCAGTTGTTTGGTCAGCAGAAGGTACGGCTGGCATCACAAGACCTGAAACGTGTATGGAAAATGAAACAAGAAAAGCTATCTCCCCGATACACTACTAACTTAAACGACATCATCACCATCCATCTTTAGTATGTGTTTTCACTCCAAACAATCAAAGGAAGCGCAGGAATTAGAAAAACGTTTTAGGGCAAAATTTGACCGAGGGACTTCCTATACCCCTGCTATCTACAATGGATTTCAGCATCCATCCACACCGGTGATTACCCATTTGCATCCGGATAAAATACAACGCTATCATTGGGGACTCATCCCTTTTTGGGCTAAGGATAACACCATCAGAAAAAACACCCTCAATGCTAAAATAGAAACGATACACGAAAAGCCCTCCTTCAGAAATGTAGTGAATAACCGATGCCTTGTACTGGCAGATGCTTTCTATGAATGGCAATGGCTGGATGAAAAAGGGAAGCATAAACAACCCTACGAGCTTTCCTTACCTCATCGCGAAGTCTTTGCCTTTGCAGGTCTATGGAGTGAGTGGATAGATAAAACAACCGGTGAAGTGGTGCCTACTTATACTATCCTAACCACGGCAGCCAATAGCTTGATGCAGGAAATACACAATACAAAAATGCGTATGCCGGTAATAGTAGCGGCTGATGCAGAGCAACAATGGTTGCAAGGCAAAGAACTCATCATGCAAAATGAAGCACTGATAGCTACTAAGGTGGTGAAATGAGCGTTGCTAAATAGGAAATAGAACGATGAATGGATCGTCGCAACGGATGCTTAATAGTAGCTACCCAGTCAAGTATCCAAAGAAAAATTTACCTTTAAACAAAAGCCACTAACGATGCAAACTTTTGAAGCAACCATGGACAAAAACATAAAAATGATCACCTACTTGGTGATGGCTTTGGTAGCGGTGTCCCTTTTGCCCATATTGTTTATTGATGAATTAGCGTGGTGGATGAAGCTATTGATAGTTGGAGGTCTTATAGGGAGTTTGTGGGTGGCGTATCTATTTCGTCCGAAAGGCTATCGAATCACCGAAGACT
>CALMXV010000047.1 GCA_937871155.1 uncultured Taibaiella sp.
ACGACGCATTTTTGAGCTTATTTTCAAGCTCGTTGCTTGTCCTTTGTTTTTTAAATCAACATGGGTTATAGGTAGTGTTTTAACACCTGCCTCATGTTCGGCATGAGGGATTATCCGAAGCATTCCATTTTTCTCGGAAATTTCAAAATCCAAATGGTGTGTTTCAATGTGTTTGCCTATCAATTTGTTTTTAATCTCTTGAAGAGGCATGGAAGATTGGTATCGGTAAGTACGTTTGAAAATCATAAGGCATCAATTTTTGTGAAGAAATATTTTTATTAGGAAAATTAATTATTCTTATTCATAAATGCAATGCTATTGATTAAAATCATTGTCTATTACATACTCATATTCAGCTAGATTTTCATGCTATTTATTTATATTGACAGAAGTAAATTGTTTATGGTTGGGCAAAGCCAAAAATTAACTATAATAATTTGTAACATATTATAGATGCGTTATTTAAAAAATTGTTTACACTAAGAAATAATATACAAAAGGAACAAATAGTAGTTCAATTTCACATTTTCACTTATTAGAAAATATGTGCAATACTTGTGTATAAAAAATTACTTAAATACGGTATTTTAAAAAAAGGTATTGGGCTATTTGATAGAAACACCGATAGATTGATAATAGGAATTCACCATTTCTCTAAAATACGGTTTCAATTGTGGTGGTGCTGTTTTATAAACGTCTAAGAGTTTCGAAGATTCTTGTAGGTATTTTTGTAGTTCCGGAGGTGCTATTTGAGTTATGTGCGTCGGATTTTTAGAAGAACGTTTATCATCTTGTTCTTGTTCGCGAAGTGCTTTTTCTGACTCTAGAAGCCTTGTTATTATATCTTTTTGACGCAAGAGCATTTCACTATTCATCCTTCTATTGACCAAGTCCGTCTCGTTCTTATCCATTTTATCTTGTATCTCTTTTAGTTCTTTAGCATTGCCCAATCCTTGGCTGTTTAGCAAGCTTTGTAAATCTTGTAATTGCTTTCTAAGTGCTGCTTGTTGCGCCGCCATTCTTGCTACTTGTTCGGATTCTCCCATTTCACCTTCACTGCCTTGTTGTTGTTCTTTCCCTTGTTTTTGACCTTGTTTTCCTTGTCGTTTTTCTATGGCATCTTTCATTTGCTGCACTGCATTTCCTAAGTCTTGTTGTTGACTTATAATATCACCTAATTGCTTGCCGGCACCAGGTTTAGGCTGTTTGCCCCCAGGTTTTTTACAGCTTCCTTGCTTCTCTCCTTCTTTCATTTGTTGGCTTTGCATCTGAAGTAGGTTCGCTAGTGTTTCATTGAGCATTAAGGCTAAATTATTCGTTCGCATCATCACATATTGTTGGCGAGTAGTGGCTTCAGCTATTCTTCTTTGTTCAAGTCCTTCTTTTGAAAGCTGCATATTTTTTTCTAGCTCAGAAGTTTCTTTGTTGATGGTGGGTGCTAGTTTAAAAAGGCGTTTACTTAGAGAGAATAAGCTATCTCTTATCATGTAAGAGTTTTGATGAAGTCTATGTTGTTCTCTTACATTATCTATATACTTTTGAGTTGTAGGAGGGGTTATTCTTACATTTTCCATCAAGGTTTCTTGGTCAAACGAAAGGCGCATTAAATTGGTCAATAATTGACGTACCGCTTTTATATCTAGTTCAATCTGCTCCATACTATTGCCATCTGCAGCAGATCTTAATGCCTTAGCCATTTGTTGTAAGTTTTCAGCAGCCTTGCTTTGTTGTTGGCTTGATTTCCCAGACTGGTTTTGCTGGAGCTGTTGCTCACTCTCTTGCATGTTTTGTTGAGCTTTATTACCGGATTCTTGAATGTCGTCGAGGTCTTGTTTTTGCTGCATTTGTTTGCTTAATTCCTTCATCTCATTCATATCTTTCTTCATCATTTGGTCCAACTGCTTTTTAATTTCTTGCTGTTCTTTTTGCAAAGCAGTATTTGTTTGCTTTTGTTGATCTGTTTCTTTTTTAAGTTCGTTTTGCTTGTCCGCTAGCTTCTCTGTTTTATCTGCTAAGTCTTCCATTCTCATTTGCATTTCCAGTTTCTTCATCAGCTCTTTCATGCGCTCCATATCCATATTGAAAAGCTTATTTTGCTGTTCTATTTCTTTCATTTTTTGAAGAGAATTTTCTTTGTTGAGTTTCGTCATCATCTCTTCAATTTTTTTCATCATTTCCTGAATCTCTTTGTTCAGTAATTGATCCATTTGCTTTTTGAGGTCTTCTTGTTTTTCGTGTAGGTCTTCACTGAATTCTTTTTGTTTGCTTTGTTGAACTTGTTCTTCAAATCGCTTTTTGGTTTGCTCTAATTGTTGCTTTAGCTCCAATTGTTTATTCATTAAGTCTTGCAACGATTGTTGTTGTTCCCAATCCATTCGGTCGCTTTGCAGTAGTTTATTTTGAAGTTCTTTTAAATCATTTTTTATCTCTTTGGCTTGTTGTGCGCTGTTGCTCAAACCGGCATTTATTTGTTGTGCATTTGCTTGTATGGCGCTATCTAGTTGTTTGGGTTGAAGCATATGATAGCTCATCAATTCACTTTTGGTGGCTTTACTGCCTTGTATTGCATCGTTGTCCCATGCTTCTATAAAGTAAGTAAGTTTTTGCCCTAGCTGAAGCTGCAAAAGGCTGATGTCAAAATAATATTGAAAGGTAGTAAGCGTACCTCTAGATATTTTTAAGGGTACAGATTTAGCAATAAGAGTTTGATTGTTGGATGCTGTTATCTGATAATGAAATAGTACTTTTTGAATGCCGTAGTCATCACCTACTGTTCCGGATAATAAGATTTGATTTCCCGTTACTGTATCTCTAAATTCTTGAAGTTGAATAACCGGATATTCATCAGGAACGACTTTTACTTGGTATTTAAATTTCTCTTTGGTTGGAGATGCATGATTGCTAAAAGTTAATTCATAAGAACTGTCTTTTGTAAATGTGGCTTGGTAGCTACAGCTATTTTGAGAAATTGGTAGAACAATAGCTGCAGAAGAGCCAAATTGAATAGTCGCTTTTTTGGTATAAGCATTTTGAATGTTCCATTTAAGTAGAGTACCGGCTGGTATAGTTAGGTCACCCAAGCTTAGTAAAGTTTCATCTTTCTTTTGTGTATAGTCAGGATAATCTATTTGGAGTTTTACCGCTTTAATTAAAGGTTTTTGCAACACGTTTAGCTTGTAACTAGAAGAATAAAATCCAGAGGCGGATAACTTAAAAGAAATGGATTCGACAAGATTCTTAAAAGTATATTGAAAGCTGTTTTTATCCATTTTCATCATGGCTATTTTTTCATCTCCTGCTATGATATACATGGCTTGAGGAGTTGCTGTACCTTCTGTTTTTACGGTAAGTATAAAATCTGAATTACGGGTAGTAGCAAGTGGTAGAGACGTGATAATAAATTGAAAGGGTGCAGGCTTTTCAAAAACTTTGGTAGGTTGGAAGAGCCGCTCAGATGCTTCAGTAAAAACACGAGGCGTAAAGACCAGTATTGTAATGGCAACTAATAGCAAGGGTAATAAGTAAGGCAAGTATTTTTTATTTTTTCTAAAATCTACTGCGGTCGATATAGGTAATAAAGAAAGTTGACTGGCTTTTTGTTGGATGCTTGCTTCTATCAAATCTTTACTAGCTGCATCATAGGGATGGTTCTTCAGTTGAAGGATATTTAAAAGCTTATCACTGATTTCTGAAAAGTGCGTGCCTATAATCTTTGCGGCTTCTTCATGTGAGAGGGTCTTCCCAAGTTTCGCCATTTTAATTAAAGGGATTACAACCCATTTCACTAAAGTATAGCCACCTGCCAAAACAAAAAAAGCAATGAGTAAAGTTCTCACCCAAACATTCCAATACATAAAATACTCACCAATGGAAATGGTGAGAAAATAGAAAAGAATACAAATTGAAAAAAGTAACGCCCCTCGTAAAAGCTGGTTGGCATAATACTTTCTTATGAAAGAGTCAATCTTTGTAATCAGCCAGTCATAATGATTCATAATGCCTAAATACCGTATAGTTGTCCTTGCAATTTAAGGTATTTTATTTCGTAAGCCTTGTTAACTTTCGTTGAAAATAACAGGTATTAATTTACTTACATCATCGGATTTATTAAGATGATTAAGTCTATACGAAATTTGAAGTTGAATTTTTAAAAGACTATAAAGGGAGTGCCAATGATATATACTTAGCGTCTTCTTGCTTTGTAGTTTTTGTTGATGTCATTTCCACAACCACAGCCTTTACCGGTTGCACAACTTTGAAATAATATACTTGAGCTTATCAATGTCATTAGGATAACAATTGTTTTCATCTTAAATACTCTGCTCATTTGGCTACATTTGCTTTGCGTTTAAAGGTACAGTTTCCTGATAAATAATACGACACATAAAACCATCTTACTAGCACCCTTAGATTGGGGGCTAGGACATACAACACGTATCACCATTTTGATACAGTATTTATTAAAGAAACAACATAAAGTTATCGTAGCAGGAAATAGTTGGCAGTTGAATTATTTAACCCAAACATTCCCAGGCATCGAAACACTTTTATTAAATGGATATGAAATTCGTTATCCTAAAGATGGGCGCTGGTTTTCATTGAATATACTTAAGCAGCTCCCTCAACTTTTAAGAAGTATAAAACAAGAAAATATTTGGCTTCGAGAACAATGTAATAAGTTAAAAGTGGATGCCGTTATTTCAGACAATCGTTATGGACTTTATCATCCATCTATTCCTACGGTTATCATGACCCACCAACTGGCACCTAAAACGGGCTTAGGTATTTGGGCAGATCGACTGTTTAAATTTTTGCACGATAAACTGCTTAAAAAATTTTCAAAATGCTGGGTGGTAGATGTGGCAGAGGAGCCTAACTTAAGCGGAGATTTAGGACATCCACGCTCTACAAATAATCAGATTGAATATTTGGGATTGCTTTCTCAATTTTCAGACAGAGATTCATTACCAAAATCAAAAGAACATTTGTTGATACTACTTTCTGGACCCGAACCACAACGAACAATTTTATCAAAGATGTTATGGCAGCAAGTAATTCAACTGAAACAGCCAATCGTTTTTGTAGAAGGTAGCCACAATGCTATAAAGCCTGATGTTATTCCCTCTCATATTGCCTATTATCAGCAGCTGATAAAAGAAGACCTATTGCCTATTTTATATAAAGCCTCTATGGTGGTTTGTAGAAGCGGCTATTCTACATTGATGGACTTAGTCGCAGTAGATAAGAAAGCCATTTTGATTCCAACACCTGGTCAGGCCGAACAAGAATATCTTGCAAAGAAACTGAATCGCGAAGGTGTTTTTTATAGTTCGATACAACAAGATTTTCAACTTGCACATCATTTAGTTTCTGTCGAAAAATTCCCTTTCAATAAAATCAACTTAAAATATGGATTGAATCAATATCAGAATGTATTGGATACTTGGCTTAATGATTTACCTTAATTAGCCCTACCTTAAAAATCCACAAACAGTTCTTACATTCGTTTGATAAAAAAGAAGTAAGAAATGAATAAAGTAGTTGCCAATGCTGAAGAAGCAATAAAAGATATTGAATCCGGTGCAACCATTATGTTTGGTGGCTTTGGCTTGTGTGGGATTCCTGAAAATTGTATTCAAGCGATTGTGAAAAAGGGAATAAATAATCTAACCTGTATTTCCAATAATGCCGGTGTAGATGATTTTGGAATAGGATTAATGTTACAAAAAAGGCAATTAAAAAAAATGATTGCCTCCTATGTTGGGGAGAATGCAGAGTTTGAAAGACAGCTATTGTCCGGTGAGTTAGAAGTAGATTTGGTGCCTCAAGGTACCTTAGCTACTAGGTGTATGATTGCAGGATATGGTATTCCTTTCGTTCCGTTATTGGCTGGTGTAGGTACCGAGGTTGCAGAAGGAAAGGAAACGGTTACTAGAAACGGCAAGCAATACCTGATAGAAGAAGCTTTTGATGCGGATTTTGCTATCGTAAAGGCTTGGAAAGGCGACAAATTAGGGAATTTGATTTTTAGAGACACCGCTAGAAACTTCAACCCACTAATGGCAATGGCTGGTAAAATAACCATTGCAGAAGTAGAAGAATTGGTAGAACCGGGAACATTAGACCCCAATACGATTCATACACCGGGTATCTATGTAAATAGAATTTTCCAAGGTGTAACTTATGAAAAACGTATTGAACAGCGAACAACTAGAAAACGCAACTAGCTATAGGGCTAGACTCAATTTTATTTATAATAACAATCAACAATAAAAAATAATGGCACTCAATAAAGAACAAATTGCACAACGAATCGCTAAGGAGTTGCAAGATGGATATTATGTGAATCTTGGTATTGGTATCCCAACGATGGTAGCCAACTATATTCCTGATGGAATTAATGTGGTGTTGCAAAGTGAAAATGGATTATTAGGTATGGGACCTTTCCCTTTTGAAGGCGATGAAGATGCAGACTTAATCAATGCAGGAAAACAAACAATCACAACCTTGCCGGGTTCTGCTATTTTTGATAGTGCGATGAGCTTTGGCATGATACGTTCCGGTAGAGTAGATTTAACGGTATTAGGAGCCATGGAAGTCGCAGAAAATGGAGACATTGCCAATTGGAAAATCCCTGGCAAAATGGTGAAAGGAATGGGCGGAGCGATGGACTTAGTGGCTGCAGCTAAGAATATCATTGTGGCTATGCAGCATACCGATAAAGCAGGAAATTCTAAATTACTACCCAAATGTTCGTTGCCTATTACAGGGCTAAGGTGTGTAAAAAAGATTGTTTCGGATCTCGGGGTTTTTGATGTTGCAGCAGGTGGTTTTGTGCTTCGCGAATATGCTCCTGGGGTAACAGTAGAGGAGATTAAAGCAAAAACGGCAGGAAAGTTGACTATTGCTGCTGATGTAAAAGAGATTAGCTTTTAAAAATAAAACTCTAAATAGTTAAATAGAACAGCTCCTTTCATGGCGGAAGGAGCTGTTTTGTATATAAATCACAATTAATAGTAAAAGCTTATTAGTAATAGTTTAACTGCAAAAGTATTTCTAAAAAATGGGCATTTTAGAATGTTGTAATTAGAAAATCCCTATCTATGCATAATATTATTTACCTTCGCATCCTTTTATTTTTCATGCGCACAGCACATACTATCAT
Source organism: uncultured Taibaiella sp. (assembly GCA_937871155.1). GTDB lineage: Bacteria > Bacteroidota > Bacteroidia > Chitinophagales > Chitinophagaceae > JAFIGV01. Next base: position 7,166 of record CALMXV010000047.1, read on the forward strand.
TTTTCTATCTGTATTAATACTTTTTGCCTCATGCAATGGCTATGAAAAAGTATTGAAAAGTGATGATATCAATTATAAGCTTACCAGAGCCAATAACTACTATGACAAACGCCAATATCAAAAAGCTAATGGTGTTTACCAGAGTTTATTACCGGTAATGAAAGGAACCAAAGATTTTGAGTTGCTTTACTATAAGTATGCTTACACTGCATTTTATTTAAAAGATTATTTAGCGGCTTCCTATCATTTCAAAAATTTTACCGACTATTTTCCTTCTAGTAAAGATGCGGATGAAGCGGAATATATGCATGCTTATTGTTTGTTTAAAGAATCGCCTAAGTTTTCTTTAGACCAGACTAATACCTATAAAGCAATGGAGGCAATGCAATCATACATCAATATGCATCCTGCATCAAAGCGGGTACCTGAAGCCAACAACTTGATGATGCAAATGCGTAATAAACTAGAGTTGAAAGACGCAGATGCTGCCAAACTATATTATAACATTGGTCATTTTAAAGCAGCTAGTGTAGCGTATAAATTGATGTTAGAAAACTATCCGGAATCTTCTAATGCAGATTTCTATCAGTTTATGACGATGCAGTCAAATTATAATTTTGCAACAGCAAGTATTAAAGAAAAGCAGGAAGAACGTTTAAGTAATGCAGCTGCAGATTATGATGAGTTGAAAAGTAGCTATCCGCAATCTAAATACCTGTCAGAGGCAGTAAAAATTAAAACACAAATACAAAACAATTTAAATAAACTTCGCAATGAGCACCAATAAAAGAGCCTTGGCGGCAGTGAACCCGCTAGTAGAGACCAAAGACGTGATTGCCATCAAAGACAAAACAGGTAATCTTTACGAATCTATCGTTGTAATGTCACGTAGAGCGAATCAAATAGCTGTAACAATGAAAGAAGAGTTGCACAAAAAGCTAGATGAATTCAGTAGCCACACGGATAATCTTGAAGAAATTCATGAAAATAAAGAGCAAATAGAAATCTCACGTATGTATGAGCGTATGGCAAACCCCGCGTTACAAGCTACCGCCGAGTTTTTCGACGACAAGATTTACTACAGTAAAAAGTAGTTAATATCCTTTTTTATATCACACCCAATAACTAGTGGGTGTGATTTTTTATGTGTAAGAGCTTTTATTTTCAGCCGATTCGAAAAGCAAGAAATTGCAATAGTTAGGAGATGATTTACTAGTACATACTTATCGAACTGGTTTATGTTTATTATAGAGGAATACAGCTAAATTTTAACTTTGATGTTGTTCGTATATTAGCCTTGAAACCTATTTCAGTTTATGCTAAAAGCCTTTATTCGTGAACTGCTTTTGAAAATTGACAACTTTCTTTTTGCGAGCTATAAAACAGATACTAACGCACAGCAAGTGCTTCATGAAGCGCATTATCAATTACGACAAGATCCTTATACCAATCAATATATAGATGAAAAGGTAGCCACTTTTTTTTCTGAGAATAGATGGGAGTTAAAAGAGTATGTTGTGCATTATAGCAATTGTTGCACCATCGATCCTTTGATGGGTTGGGCGTTTACCAAAAAATTTCAATTTATTGCAATTTCCAACTATAATCGATTTGTACATAGGGAAAAGTTGCGCTTACCTTCATTTTTGAAATATAAATTTGGTAAAAAGAGGGTAACTAAACTGAAGACGATAACGCCTTTGTTCTATGGGTGGAACAACTATTTTCATTTTTATAATGATATAATTGGCGTGATTCACCTTGCTAAAAAGCTAAACATTACTACTACCTTTCTTTTGCCGGATGAAATCAATACTGAAAACTATTATCATCAATATTTAAAACTAGCTCCAGAAATAGCTGGTATTGATTTTTATATTGTGGAAAGGACTGAATATATACAAGCGGATAGTGCCTATTTTATTAATACCTATTTCTCCCATATTCGAAATTTTGAAGGAGTAAGAAGCTATATCAATTGGGAATTGATACACCAAAATGAACCTCAATATTCGGAGAATGTGTATATCAGCCGCCCACAAGGAAACAGAGGTTTCGCTAATCAAGAAGCAGTAGAAGCATTATTGAGAAAGTATCATTTTACAACGTATAGTTTAGATGAAAACTTCCCAGTTGAAGCGCAGATACAACTATTTGCTAAAGCCAAAAATATTATCACGATACACGGAGCGGCACTTACAAATTTAATTTTTTCAACTCCTCAACAAACCAAAGTGATTGAGTTGTTTTCAAAGCATATTCTCAATCCTTGTTATTGGTGGATATGTGTGCAGCATGACTTAGAGTATGCCGCGATATTTTGTGATGCTACACAAAATCATCCGGTACCTTTTATGCGCGATCTTATAGTAGATATTCCTACGTTAGAAACACGCATCAAAGATTTCATGAAGTTGCCAGCCAATTAGTTTTTTGAAATAAGCTAATGGAAAAGCTACTTGACATATTTGGCTACATCACCTAGTGTGTAATGGCCATCAAAGATTTTTACGAGCTTATGTTGCGCATCATAAAAAACCAACTGAGGAAGAATTTTATTGGTGTAGATAGCGGCAATAAGCTCTCCTTTATTAGTACCTACAAGCTTGAACAAAGGGTCATTATTTATTTTAAGATGGTCGATAAAGCCTTGCATTTTGTCTTTATGTCTTTCTTCAGCTACCAATACTACTTGAGTTGTTTTAAATTGTTCTCTTATCGTTTTTAATGAATCAACAAAAAATCCACAATGGTCACATTCAGGACTGAATATCATGATCATTACCGGCTTCCCTTTCTTAAGATGTTGTGGGATTAAGTAGCCACCATCTGTTCTGTTGATATAAAAATTAGGTATGGGCGAGCCTTTCTTCGTAAAGCTTGGTGCAGCTTGTGCTGGTGTTTTTGCTGGTACCGTTGCTTGAGTTTTTACAGGAGCAGTCTTATGTTGTGCAAACCCAACCAAAGAAAAACAGATGGCAATGAAAAGGAGTAATGATTGTTTCATGATTGTTTAAAATGTTTAAATGAATTGGATTAAAATTTACTCTTTCTTTTTTAGTTCAATTTCTGATTGAAAAGTAGCAGTTTTCTTGTTATCAAAATGTTGAAAAACTACTCGTAAAAATTCAACTTTAAAGTTCTTCTTTTAAATATTTGCCGGTATAGCTTTTCCCAACTTTTGCTATTTGCTCCGGTGTACCTTTTGCTACTATTGTTCCACCTTCTGCACCACCTTCAGGTCCGATATCCACCACATAGTCTGCCACTTTTATGATGTCTAAATTGTGTTCAATAACCAAAATAGTATTTCCTCTATCCACAAGTTTATTTAATACTAGCAATAAATGCCTGATGTCTTCAAAATGAAGTCCAGTTGTAGGTTCATCTAATATGTAAATGGTTTGTCCGGTGTCGCGTTTTGAGAGCTCCGTAGCTAATTTTACACGTTGCGCTTCACCTCCACTAAGAGTAACAGCACTTTGTCCAAGTGTTACATAACCTAATCCTACATCTTGTAAAGTTTTAATTTTTCTATGTATGAACGGTACATTGATGAAAAATTCGATTGCTTCATCCACGGTCATTTGAAGTACATCTGCTATTGATTTTCCTTTGTATCGAATTTCAAGAGTTTCTCTGTTATACCTCCTGCCATTACATTTTTCACAAGCTACATATACATCCGGTAAGAAATTCATTTCAATGACGCGCATCCCGCCACCACTACACTCTTCGCAGCGACCACCCTTTACATTAAACGAAAACCTACCTGCACTATAGCCTCTAATTTTGGCTTCAGGGACCTGAGAAAATAATGTCCTTATTTCATTAAAAAATCCACAATAAGTAGCGGGGTTACTTCTAGGAGTTCTGCCAATCGGACTTTGATCTATCTCTATAACTTTATCGATATGCTCCAAACCTTCAATTTTTCTATAAGGCATTGATTGTTGTTTGAAGTTAGGATAACAGTGTTTGGCAAGGATAGGATAAAGTGTTTCGTTGATGAGACTACTTTTGCCACTACCGGAAACACCGCTTATACAAATAAATGTTCCTAGCGGAAGCTCCAAAGTCACATTCTTTAGATTATTCCCATTGGCTCCAATTAGCTTTAGGGTATTCCCATTCCCTTTTCTTCTTTCTTTAGGTGGTTCAATTTGGTTGGTGTGATTAAGATAGTTAGCCGTGATAGTATGTTGCTTTACCACTTCAGTGGGAGTCCCTTCACTAACTATTTTTCCTCCATGTATGCCGGCAGCAGGGCCAATGTCTATTAAATAGTCAGCAGCCAACATAATGTCTTTATCGTGTTCTACAACGATTACAGAATTGCCACCATCTCTTAGGTTTTTTAATGCAGTAATTAGTTTTTGGTTGTCACGTTGGTGTAGTCCTATACTAGGTTCATCAAGAATATATGTGATGCCCGAAAGCTGAGAACCTATTTGTGTTGCTAAACGGATGCGTTGGGATTCACCACCACTCAAGGTACGTGCAGCACGATCTAAAGTCAAGTAATGTAAACCTACATCTAATAAGAATTGTAACCGATCTCTAATTTCTTTGAGAATATCTTTTGCTATGATGTTTTGTTTTGAGTTCAGGAAAGATTCTAAAGTAGAAAACCACTGATAAAGTTCTTGAAGGGATAGTTGTGAAATCGCAGCAATATTTTTATTAGCAATCTTAAACCAAAGACTTTCTTTTTTAAGCCTAGAGCCTTCACAAGAAGAGCATGTGTTGAGCTGCATATATTTTTCGGCCCAATCTCTTATAGGCTCTGAAGTAGTTTCATTAAACCACCTCAAAATCATATTCACTATACCTTCATAGCCATCCGAACTATTCAGTTCATTATAGATTTCACTGTTCTTATTTTCATAAGTGATAATGCCTTCTTCGTTTCCATAAAGAATAAGATGTAGGTGATTTTTAGGGAGCTTATTGATAGGTGTTGTAAGAGAAATTTTATGTTTTTTAGCAATGATAACTGCTTGCTTATATCCCCATGCTTCACGTTCAGCACCTAAAGGAACAATAGCCCCTTCTTGAATTGATTTAGAGGTATCTGGCATTACTTCCGCCATGTTGATAGTATAAACACTTCCTAATCCATTACAAGTAGGACAAGCACCGTAAGGAGAGTTGAAAGAAAAAGAATTGGGAGATGGTTCATCATAAGAAATACCAGTGTCTGCACACATTAGTTGCTTACTGAAAGTAGTTATTGAATTAGTATCAGCATCCATAACCATTAGTAGTTCTTTACCGAGATTTAATGCTTTTTGTACGCTTTGGCTTACGCGTGTACCGGCATCATCTTGTACTATCAATCGGTCAATGACTAATTCAATTTCATGCACTTTATATCTGTCTAATTGCATGCGTTCTTTCATATCCACTATCTCGCCATCTACTCTTACTTTTATATACCCTTGTTTTCTTAGTTGTTCAAAAAGTTCTCTATAATGTCCCTTTCTTCCACGAACAATAGGCGCAAGGATGATGATACGTTTTTTAGCATATTGTTCTTTGATATGATTGATGATTTCATCTTCAGAAAACTTAGTCATCGGTTTTCCGGTGTTATATGAATAAGCTATGCCTATGCGAGCATACAGCAGTCGAATAAAATCATAAACATCAGTTACTGTACCAACAGTCGATCGCGGGTTTCTGTTGGTAGTTTTTTGTTCGATGGAAATAACAGGAGAAAGCCCCATGATTTTATCTACATCAGGCCGTTCCATATCACCTAAAAACTGACGAGCATAAGCCGCAAAGCTTTCCATATAACGGCGCTGTCCTTCTGCAAAAATGGTATCAAAAGCTAATGACGATTTACCGCTTCC
>CALMXV010000048.1 GCA_937871155.1 uncultured Taibaiella sp.
ATTGGCTCACTTTTGTAACTACCGCTAAAGCTAAGTCAAGAGTAAAATACTATCTAAAAGAAGAGAAACGCAAAAAAGGGGAGGATGGAAAAGAGGTACTTCAAAGAAAACTAGAACATATAGGAGCTAGTCTTTCCAATCATAATATCAATGAGCTTTGCATTCATTATAAAAAACCATCTGCCTTAGACTTATACTATGCCGTTGCAGTAAATAATATAGATTTAAAAGAGCTAAAAGATTTCACACTTGTTGGTGATAAGCTGTCACATCCTATTAAGGATACTAAACAAGAGTTGGCTACCAAACATATAGAAGACGAATCAACAAAAAAATCAGGTAAGCCTTCTGAATTAATCATCTTCGGAGAAAGCTCAGATAAGATTCTTTATAAGCTAGCACAATGCTGTCAGCCAATACCGGGTGATGATGTGTTTGGTTTTGTAACTTCAGGTGAAGGGCTAAAAATTCATCGAACCGATTGCCCGAATGCTACTCAACTCTTAGCCAACTATGGCCATAGAATCGTAAGGACTAAGTGGGCGAAGAACAAAGAAATTTCTTTCTTAAGTGGTGTAGTGATTACCGGATTGGACGATGTAGGCGTTATTCAAAAAATTACGAATGTTATTTCAGGGGTTTTGAAAATGAATATGCGCTCCATGAGTATCGACTCTACAGATGGTGTGTTTAAAGGGACAATCATGGTATATGTTCATGACAAAGAAGAATTAGATGTGCTGAGTCAGCAATTGTTAGAGTTAGATGGCATCTTAAAAGTAGAGCGTATTGAAGCTCCTGAAGTATAAATACAACCAATAAGGTTCGGTTAAACTTTAAAACCTTATTTTTAACTTACAATCGTTTAAACAAAAATTAAAATTAACAATTATGGGATTTGCAAAAGAGTTCAAAGAATTTGCCATGAAAGGCAATGTAATGGATTTAGCAGTAGGGGTAATTATAGGTGGTGCCTTTGGAAAAATAATTGATAGTGCTGTAAAGGATTTAATTATGCCTTTGGTTTCTGCAGTAATTGGTCAACCGGATTTTAGCAATTTTTATTTAGTATTAAAAGGTGACGTACCAAGCGGAACTGCATTGACGGAAGCACTAAAGATTCCTAATACGACCATTTTTGCTTACGGTAATTTTATTACAGTAGCCATCAACTTTATTCTATTAGCCTTTGTAGTGTTCTTAATGATTAAAAGCCTCAATGCTATGAAGCGTAAAGAGGAAGAAGCTGTCGCTCCGCCGCCAGGCCCTACTGCAGAAGAACAACTTTTGACTGAAATTCGTGATGAATTGAAAAAAAGAAATGGCTAACAATTAATTTTTAATTCTGCATTTTTGCAGCAACCATGAAAGGTGAAATCTATCAGTCGCTTACAAAGCTGAAACAAACAGGAAGAAGTGGATTTGCTGTTTTAGCCGATCCTGATAAAATGTTTCCTCATGAAATGCCGTTATTGGCTGAGCGCTGCAATGAAGCCGGTGTTGACTATTTATTAGTTGGAGGAAGTTTGGTATTGGCACATCAAATGGATGAATGTATTCGTCAATTCAAAGCAGCTTCAGACATACCGATTCTTCTTTTTCCAGGCAATCCTGCTCAAGTATCACCAGCAGCAGATGCTTTATTGTACTTATCCTTGATATCAGGTAGAAACCCTGATTTGCTGATTGGGCAACATGTAATTTCAGCACCAGCAGTAAAATCAAGTGGGCTAGAAGTCATCTCAACAGGATATATTTTGATAGATGGTGGGGTGCCTACTGCGGTTTCCTATATGAGTCATTCTACACCTATCCCAGCCAATAAACCTGATATAGCTTTGTGCACAGCTTGGGCAGGGGAGCTACAAGGGAAACATGTGATTTATATGGATGCAGGTAGTGGCGCTAAATACCCTATTTCTGAAGAAATGATTTATCGAGTAGCTAAAAATTGTTCGCTTCCTTTATTTATTGGCGGTGGTATCAAAACGCCTGAAAAGGTAAGTGCCAACTGCCGTTCAGGTGCTACTATCGTGGTGGTAGGCAATGCTATTGAAA
>CALMXV010000049.1 GCA_937871155.1 uncultured Taibaiella sp.
TATAAGAAGTCTTTAAGCGACAAGGCTGTTTTAGTAATACCCGTTTCATCCGTCACCGGCAAAGGCAAGTGCATATTGATGCCCGGTTTAAAAAAATTGACCAACATCATACCTAACAACAAGCTGGTAAAGCTCGCCACCATAAACCAAAGTAGCGTTTTACCACCTATGCGACCTACGGATTTGATATCTCCCAGTTTAGCCACCCCTACTACAAGAGTAGTGAACACTAAAGGAGCCACTATCATTTTTATCAAGCGAAGAAAGATGTCTGCTAGTATGGAAAAAGGCTCTAGTTTTTTATCTCTAGCCACATGCGCATTTTTATTCTCTTTTAGTAAGACTTCTTTCTGTGCTTTCAGCTCGGAGAATGTACTCGACAACGTATCGGATTGTAAGCCTGATAACTGAGTATTGACTTGTTTAATCTGTTTTTCAGTTTTAGCTATTGTTTTATTTTCTTCTACTACATAACTTCCATTTAACACAAACCCCAAAGCAATACCGATGATTAGGGCAATGATTATATATAAGGTTAGCCTATTTTTTTTTGGTGCTGTGGTTTCATTCATAGTGTGTAAATATACTTCCGATGAATTTTAATTTTTATCTTTTCTCCTAAACAAATTCTTTCGTTTTGTGCAAGCATAAAAAAGGGAACTCAAAAATGAATTCCCTAGTTAAATATTATTCAAGAATGCTTAGATATTAAACTTGATGCCTTGTGCCAAGGGCAATTGATTGCTATAGTTGATGGTATTTGTTTGACGACGCATATAAGCTTTCCAGCTATCACTACCGCTTTCTCTGCCTCCACCAGTTTCTTTTTCACCTCCAAATGCCCCTCCAATTTCAGCTCCGCTGGTACCTATGTTTACATTGGCAATACCACAATCACTTCCTGCACAGGACAAGAATTTTTCTGCTTCACGCATGTTCAACGTCATGATAGAAGAGGAAAGTCCTTGTGGAACGCTATTTTGAATCGCTATAGCTTCTTCTAGGGTTTTATACTTCATGATGTACAAGATAGGAGCAAAGGTTTCATGTTGTACGATGGTATAGTTCGATTCTACTTCATAGATACATGGTTTCACATAACAACCACTTTCATAGCCTTTCCCTTCCAATACTCCACCTGCTACTAATTGCTTTCCACCTTCTGCTTTTACGGCTTTAATGGCGTTTTCATAAGCTGCCACAGCGTCTTTATCTATCAATGGACCTACATGGTTCGCTTCATCTAGTGGATTACCGATGTTTAATTGTTTGTAGGCTGCAGCTAATTTCTTTTTAAAAGCATCATATACATTTTCATGAATGATAAGCCTACGTGTGGTAGTACATCGCTGTCCGGCTGTACCCACAGCACCAAACAATGCAGCCGGTAAAGCAATGTCTAAATCTGCATGTTCAGAAATAATGATGGCATTGTTTCCACCTAATTCAAGCAAGGACCTACCTAAGCGTGCAGCCACAGTGGCGCCTACCGCCTTACCCATGCGGGTAGAACCTGTTGCCGACACCAAAGGGATTCGAGTATCCGCACTCATCTTCTCCCCTATTTCTCTTCCGGCAACGATAAGCCCATTGATACCTTCCGGAACTTTATTGGCTTTTAAAACTGAGCTTACGATATTATGACAAGCGATTGCAGTTAGGGGTGTTTTTTCTGAAGGCTTCCATATACATACATCACCGCATACCCAAGCTAGGAAAGCATTCCAGCTCCATACTGCTACCGGGAAATTAAAAGCACTAATAATACCTACGATACCTAATGGATGCCATTGTTCATACATTCTATGCAAAGGACGCTCACTATGCATAGTCAATCCGTATAGCTGACGAGATAGTCCTACGGCGAAGTCGGCTATGTCAATCATTTCTTGTACTTCACCTAATCCTTCTTGTAGGCTTTTACCCATTTCAAAAGATACTAATCGTCCTAAGGGTTCTTTATATTCTCTTAGAGCTTCACCAATTTGTCTTACGACCTCTCCTCTTTTAGGTGCCGGAATCATTTGCCATTCTACAAATGCTTTCTCAGCTTGTTTTACAACAGCTTCATAATTTTTTTCACTGGATGCAGTTACTGATGCAATCAATTTTCCATCTACCGGAGAATAAGAGTCTATTTTTTCACCGTTCGATTTGAGGGCTTTGGTTCCGGTATAGGTACCTTCATTTATTTTTTCGATGCCGAGTGATTTCAGCACATTATTCATGTTCATGAGTTACTGTAATTTAAAAAATCAGGCAAATGTACTTTTGAATTTTCAATAATTGAGGCTTGCGCTAGTTCCTTATAGAAATGTTAGCGTTTAGTAGTGGGTCTATCTAAATGTAAAATCCACTAAATGCTTGTATCAATTTCTATTTTATTTTTTTATAACCCCTCATCAAAAATACCGCTTAACCAATCTTAGATTGTGCGTACGCACTTTCAAAGATGTGCTAATGATTCCGCCGTTGTCAATTTTATCTATCACTACTTTGCCGCTAGAATCAGTAGCATGGATAATGGTTGAGTTATCTAAAAGCATCCCTACATGAGTAATCGTACCGGCATCATTATCGAAAAAAGCTAAGTCTCCACAATGAGCATTTTGGAGGAAATCAATAGTAGAACCACAAGTAGCTTGCTGGGAAGCATCTCTAGGAAGTTTGATATGGACAAGTTTATATAATAATTGAGTAAAACCGCTACAATCAATACCTGCTAGGCTTCTTCCTCCCCATTGATACGGACTGTGAAGGAATAAATACGCGTTCTCTTTAAGTTGCTCTGAAAGACTTGAAGCTGTTGTATTTTTCTGTTTTTTAGATTTGAAAATGGCTTTAAGTTCACCTATTTCAAAAGTTGATTTAGAGAGTTCCGCTCCAATAGGCAACCAAATTTCTCGTCCCTCGACTAATAGCTTATCGGTAGATTTTGCAACTATGATTCGTGCTTCTTTATTAAATGCTTTTTTGGGTAAGATGGTTAGCTGAGATAGTTTGCACCACCCTTCATAGTCATCATACTTATTTCTAATTTTCACCCATCCGTTTTTTTCTACCTCTAATATTTCCATTTTCTCACCAAGTAACAATTGACTGACTTGCTCAGCTGCATGTGAAGGGGTAAGGCGAAGAGGTGCTATAGAAACACTACAAAAGGCGTAATTCAGAATCATAAAATCATTAAATGCCGGTTACAATATTAGTATATAAACAGCTAAATGAACAACTGCTATTAGTAAGTTCCTCTATAGTAGTTAAGAAAATCAATTCAAGGAGATGGATGCGTAGGACAGTGGCAAGTTGTTGTGAAAAAGCAAGGAGGTACAATGTACATCTTTAAAATAGCGTTGTAAAGGAAACCCTGAAACTAAGTGCATAGCTTCAGGTTCGTCTTCTGCGTTTATCACACACCAAATTTGTTCTTTATTATGAGATACACTATAGGACAACAATTTCCCTTCTGAAAACAAGGTATTGATATACTCTCTATGAGCAGGAAGTAATTCAATTATTCCCTCGTTGGTTTCAGGCAGTTCTATCTGAAAAAAATATGCTGGCATAAAGAGAATATCAAATCATGATTCAATATCATCGTAATAAGGTGACGTTGCCGGATCGCTTAAAGTGCTTACCACCCGAACAGAAACCATCTGCTTCCCATACATACACACCAAACGGTGCCGGTTTACCATTGATATTTCCGTCCCAAGATTTGGTTACGTCTGTAGTTTTAAATACTTGAACACCCCAACGATCATAAATAGAGAAAGAATTCAATTTCACTATTTGTCTGTTAGCTAAGCCAAATGTATTAGTAGTTGGGTTGGTGCTTTCAGGCATAAAGGCATTTGGCAAATTGATATTGTTACAATCTACATGCACTACTACGGTATCTATATCATAACAACCATCCGTGTTGGTTACTTCCAAATAATAAGTATAGTCAAATGGAGGTTTTACTTCTGGGTTGGGTCCTACTAAGTCTTGAATGAATTGATTCGGTTTCCAGTTGAGAGTATAATTAGGTCCTTGAGTGGTCAACGGTCCTCCAAGTACTGTTTTAGCACCATCACTTATAGTACGATCAGGACCTGCATCTGCTTTGTTTTTACTTACAGTTACCAAGATAGCAGTATCTACAACACAACCTGAAGCATAGGTAAATACAGAATGGTAAGGCAAGGTAAACTCAGGAGCTACTTTTACTTGATTCAAATGGAAAGTATCAATACGATATATAGGCGACCAAGCATGGCTCATGGCTGTTGGCGATACCGCTTTCAATTCCACAGTATCTCCTTGACATAAGAACGTATCTACACTAATAGTCATCGGAGGAATCGGAATGACATCTATTTGATGACACTCTACCTGCATATCACCCTTGCCTTCATTTACGGCTAAGTAAACCGTATATCTTCCGGGTATATTATAAGAATAGATGGGTGGACTTTTCTCAGTAGATGTTTGTATAGTAGCATCATGGCACTGAGGGAAATAAACTTGAGAAATCGAATTGGTAGAACCATTGGTAACAAAACAGAAGATACTGTCTTTATCACGAATTACTCTTGAAATAGAAGTAGGGTCATCGATATTGGCAAGACCATTATAAGTAGCACCAACATAAGGGCCTTGAATCGTTGGTAAATCAAGTCTTACAACATCATCAGTCGTGATGTTGGTAAGGAACAAGTGCATATTGTTACAGTCTCTAACAAAAGTGATGCTGGTAGGTTGGAACAATCTGGAATCTGTATTACCTATGTTATAAGCTAAAGGAAGTTTAGCTAAAGTTGAATCAAAATCTAAACGAGTCAAAGTATTACTGCCGTA
>CALMXV010000050.1 GCA_937871155.1 uncultured Taibaiella sp.
TGAGCGAAGATGGAAAGCTATATACAAAGTTGGGCTCCATAAAATTCAACCCTAATGAAATGAATTATTCTTATGCTGATTACCTAACCAATGAAACACAAAAACTTCGATATTACCGTTTGAAAATGGTTGATATGAATGACGCGTTTACCTACTCAAAGGTTATTTCTATACTTCCAAAATGTAATGGTAAAGTGGCTTGGACACTATCACCAAATCCTGCTCATTCACATATTAATATTAAATACGGGGAAGAATTAAATAGGGTTAATATCTTGAACACTAATGGTGCACTAGTTCGTGTTGTTAATATTGAAAATGCTTCTTATGCAGCTATTAATATTGAAGACTTAGCTTCAGGAACATATCTTATAGAAGCTGTTAATAGCAAAGGTGTGAAACAATATAAAATATTTGTGAAGCAATAAGAGTTCGTCAGATTTTAAATTAGTTTCGGCTTAGATTTCTAAGCCGTTTTTGTTTTTTAAGAAGCCGATATTAAGCACTATAATGTTTTTAAGAATTGTTGCAACCCTTCATGCTTTTTATCGTCTAAATAGTAATGGATGTTTTGAGTATAGTATTTTTTCAAATCGTAATAAGGGAAAGGGTATAAATCGATGACTTCATCTAAATGCTGCAATCCATAGGCATTTGCATTATTAAACTCAGTAATAAAGTCGTTTGAAAGAGGCTTGTTGGATATCCATGCTGCAAATACAAAGGGAAGGCTAGTGTGGTCTTTCCAAGCAGTTGCTAAGTCATAAACATAATTGAAATTATGTAGTTGCTTCAACGCACGATCGCCAATGATAACTCCAGCTTGAGTATCGTGGATATAGTCTATGTAATTTTCTGTAGCCTCAAGATAAACGACCTCTTTTTTCCAAAAATGTTTAAATAAATATTCAGCAAGTTTTACGGAAGTTCTAGATTGATAGTCTAAGTAAACACTAGTTACTTCTTCAATAGGTACTTGACTAAAAATACATACTGAAGCCACATCTCCATCAGCAGCAATACCATAATCGCCGATAATAGTAGCATTATCAATATCCTTCATCGCTGCAACAGGTAATAGTGCAAGGTCAATTTCCCCTACCGATAAAAGCTTAGCTAAATTCGAAGGATAATCAACTATTAAATCTATTTCATTAATCAAGGAACTATGTTCAATACCGTATAGTAATGGTTTTGTATTAAGGTAGCTAACTGCACCCACTTTTATTTTGCTTGCCAAGGAACTATTTTTGAAGCGCAAAGATAATTGCTTTCATTCATGCAGAATCAACTGATAATATATACCGATGGTGCAGCTAGAGGCAACCCAGGAAAGGGAGGCTACGGCATAGTAATGCTTTGGGGGCAAGTGAGAAAAGAATTGTCTCAAGGCTTTCGAATGACTACTAATAATAGAATGGAGTTGATGGCGGTGATTGTAGCATTACAACAACTGAAACGTGAAGGATTATCCATTGCCATCTATAGCGACAGTGCTTATGTAGTAAATGCAATTGAAAAAAAATGGTTGGAGGGATGGGTGAAGAAAGGGTTCAAAGACAAAAAAAATCCTGACTTATGGATGCAATACTATCACCTTGCTAAGAAACATCATATAAAGATGATCTGGGTAAAAGGCCATGCCAACAATGTGATGAATAACAGATGTGATGAACTTGCAACTCAGGCTGCCGATGGTCACGAACTTTTTATAGACGAGGGATATGAAGATACTCTCAGCTAGCTATGGTGCGGCATTTCGCCATTTCAAGGTCTCTAGTAAATGGTTCATATCTTCTTTAAGAAATTCATTCGAGAGTTTTAAAGAGTCGGCATTTGGGGTAACATCAAAATAAAGAGCCCCTCTTAAAAAATGAGTGGATGAATCAGTAGCAATAAACTGATAAGCAGAAGCTGCATTGCCTCCGGCATTATAGAGGATACCATATACATCTCCTTTTTGAAAAGGCTGGTCAGAAATATAATCAGCTCTCTTACTATGCACACTAAATGATAATTCATGTGCATCTTCCATGAGTTTGCTTAGGGGTTGTTGTGGAGAAATAGCTTTATAAGAAATATAAAATTTACCGCCGATACTTGGGAAATCAATATAAATCCAATAAGGGTTTTCCGGTTTTTTGCCTAAAAACAACGTGTCTTGGGTTACCTCAGCATAAGTCGGATATTCAAATTGATAAGGATAACCGGGTGCATCAAACAAACGATATTTATGTTCGGGTAAACTAACATTAAAATAGCCTCTAGGCTTTGGTGTATAAGTTTCCGGACGGCATGAACTCAATACCGTTCCCAATAAAATAAAAAATACAATGAAACGCATAGAAGAGGTCAAAACTA
Organism: uncultured Taibaiella sp.; assembly: GCA_937871155.1. Taxonomy (GTDB): domain Bacteria; phylum Bacteroidota; class Bacteroidia; order Chitinophagales; family Chitinophagaceae; genus JAFIGV01. Next base: position 2,362 of record CALMXV010000050.1, read on the forward strand.
AGGAAATCTATACTTGCAGGCAACGTTCATTCTTAAGATAGAATCACAAATAATAAACTCAACTAGACAGATTATCTTATTTTCGCACCAAACTTTTTAAAATGGAAGAATTACAACCACAACAAGAGCAACAATTGAATATTGAACTATCGGAAGAAATGGCGGAAGGCACCTATGCCAACCTTGCTATCATCACCCATTCGTTTGCTGAGTTTGTTGTTGATTTTGTAAATGTAATGCCGAACTCACCAAAGGCTAAAGTGAAGTCTAGAGTAGTGATGACACCACAACATGCGAAGCGTTTAATGAGAGCTTTAGTAGAAAACATCAAGCGCTATGAAGCGCAAAATGGTACGATAAAAGACCAAGAACAAGTAAATCTACCTTACAATTTCGGAACGCCAACGGCACAAGCATAATCCTCCATGAACAATAAGATACTCATCCTTGACTTTGGGTCGCAATATACGCAGCTGATAGCGCGTAGTATTAGAGAACTCAATATCTATTGCGAAATACAACCTTGTACGAAACCTATTCAGTATGAAGAAAGCTTAAAAGGAATCATCCTTTCCGGAAGCCCTTTTTCTGTAAATGATGTACAAGCACCTAAGCCGGATGTGAAAGCGATGGCGGATAAACTACCCGTACTAGGCGTATGTTATGGCGCTCAGCTTATTGCTCAGCAAGCTGGAGGAGAAGTAGGAAAATCATCACATAGAGAGTATGGACGTGCGCATCTTCAAAACATGAAGCACGACGCTTTGTTGGCTACCATTCCTTCTGAGACTCAAGTATGGATGAGCCATAGCGATTCTGTAAAAGGGTTACCTACAGGATTTGAAATAATTGCCACTACAGAAAGCATACCGGTAGCAGCTTTCAAAACTACTACCTATGCCCTTAATCCTATTTATGGTATTCAGTTTCATCCGGAAGTAACTCATAGTACAGACGGTCGTCAATTATTGAAAAACTTCATAGTAGATATCTGTGGATGTGAACAAAATTGGACACCGGCAGTCTTTATAGAAGAGACAGTAGCCTCCATTAAAAA
>CALMXV010000051.1 GCA_937871155.1 uncultured Taibaiella sp.
TTGTCCTTACACAAATTTCCTACACTATTTTCGCACCAACATTTAATTATTAAATTTGAGGCATCATTCATAAACTTACACTCAAATTACATTTGGGTAAGACACTAAAACAAAAATATTTGATCTATGATTATCGAACCAAGAATGAGGGGATTTATATGTTTGACAGCACACCCAACAGGCTGTGAGAAAAACGTACTCAATCAAATCGACTATGTAAAATCAAAGGGAACGATTAAGGGTCCTCAAAAAGTCTTAGTCATAGGCGCTTCTACAGGTTTTGGGCTTTCCTCAAGAATCACAGCGGCATTTGGTGCGGGTGCCTCCACTATTGGTGTATTTTTCGAGAAGCCCCCTCAAGAAGGCAAAACCGCATCACCGGGCTGGTACAATAGTGCTGCCGTCCAACGTGAAGCAAAGAAGGAAGGACTCTATGCTAAAAGCATTAATGGAGATGCCTTTTCTGATGAAATAAAAACAAAAACAATCGACCTTATCAAAAAAGATTGGGGTAAGGTGGACTTAGTAATCTATAGTTTGGCTTCACCAGTAAGAACACATCCTAAAACCGGCGTTACCCACCGTTCCGTCTTAAAACCTATTGGACAAACCTACACCAACAAAACCGTAGATTTTCATACCGGTAAGGTGACCGATATTACCATTGATCCTTGCAATAATGAAGATATTGAAAACACCGTGGCCGTAATGGGAGGTGAAGATTGGATGATGTGGATGGACGCATTGAATAAGGCAGAGGTGCTTTCCAACGAAGCCATGACAGTAGCCTATTCTTATATTGGACCTACTATTACAGAAGCCGTTTATAGAAAAGGAACCATTGGCAAAGCAAAAGACCATTTAGAAGCTACCGCAGCAGACATTACCAATCAGCTAAAAAATGTAAATGGTAAAGCATACGTATCGGTCAATAAAGCCTTGGTAACACAAGCCAGTTCTGCCATTCCGGTGATACCCTTATACATATCGCTACTCTACAAAACAATGAAAGACTTGAAAGTGCATGAAGGATGTATCGAGCAGATGCAACGCTTGTTCAGCACTTGCTTGTATAACGGAAAGGCAATTCCGACAGACGACAAAGGAAGAATCCGCGTAGATGATTGGGAACTACGTGCCGATGTGCAAAATAAAGTAGAAGAACTATGGGGGCAAGTAAACACCGAAACGCTACCGGCTATTGGAGATTTACAAGGCTATAAAGCAGACTTCTTAAACCTATTTGGCTTTGGATTTGATGGAGTAGATTATTCAGCCGATGTCAATGAAATGGTGGAGATAGAAAATTTGCAGTAAGAAAAACAGCAAGCCATGCATCTTTTCTCAGAGAGGTTATTAGGCTTCTATCAAGCTATAATATGCTTTACAATATTAGGGTACTTAGCTGCATTGCTACTATGAAACATCCGTTGCGACGCTCCGTTCATCGTTCTCTTTTCTATGAAGCTTTGTGTAGTATATCCTATAAATAAATAGCGGTTTGATAGCGCACTCCATTTTGTCATTAGACACAAACAAAAAAATCCTCGAAAGCAACAACTCTCGAGGATATATCTTTTATAGCTTCAACATTCGAACACTATTTTTGAGCCATATTCGCTTGTTTTTGTTCTTCACGATAGGCATCTTCTCTTGCTTGCTCTTTATCATAAGCTTTGATGATAAATTTCACTAATCGGTGGCGCACCACATCGGCTTCGTCCAATTCTACATAGCCAATACCGTCTATGTTTTTTAGAATTCTAGAAGCTCTTACTAAGCCGGAGCGTTGGTTTTTTGGTAAATCCACCTGGCTCATATCACCTGTGATAATGGCTTTGGCACTAGGTCCGATACGGGTTAAAAACATTTTAAGCTGTAGGTCGGTAGTGTTTTGTGCCTCATCTAAAATGATGAAAGAATTATCCAAAGTTCTACCACGCATATAAGCTAATGGTGCAATTTCAATAATCCGATTCGCCATATAATACGTAAGCTTATCTGCTGGTATCATATCATCCAATGCATCGTATAAAGGGCGTAAGTAAGGGTCGATTTTTTCTTTTAAATCACCGGGCAAAAACCCTAAGCTTTCGCCAGCTTCTACTGCCGGGCGCGTCAAGATTATTTTCTTTACTGATTTATTTTTAAGCGCTCTTACTGCTAAGGCAACTGCCGTATAGGTTTTACCAGTACCAGCAGGGCCGATAGCAAATAGAATATCGTTTTTCTCAGACACCGTAGCCATCAACTTCTGATTGGCTGTTTTTGCACGTACTACTTTTCCATTAGGTCCGAAAACGAGGATGTCGTTGCCGGCATTTTCATCTAACAGCGGTTGGTCACCAGGCTCTTCATTGCCCAATACTCGAGAAAAATAATTTTCTGAGATATGCCCATTTCGTTCTAGGTATTTAATGATTTGTTCAATTTTACCTTGTGCCATCGCCACTTCATCAGGTTTGCCTGATAGCTTTATTTGCGAGCCACGTGAAAGGATTTTTAATAAGGGAAATGTCTTTTTTAATACATCAAATTTATTGTTGTTGATTCCAAAAAATTCAATGGGATTAACCGTTTCGAGGTTGATGATAGCTTCTGTCAAGGGTGAAAAAAATTTAGTCTTGAAAATTAATAGGTTGAAAATCTAGAACCAAATACAGAAAAGTAGGAATGCAACATTAGCTTATATTTTATAGCCTTGCTGTTTGAATTCTTCTACTTTGGTAGCAATGGCCGGGTCGCAAAGTGCAAACATACGCGCAGCTAATACTGCAGCGTTTCTGGCACCGGCTTTGCCAACTGCAAGTGTACCAACAGGTAGGCCGGCAGGCATTTGAACAATACTATATAAAGCATCGATCCCTCCGGGTAGTCCACCATCTAAAGGCACTCCCAAAACCGGCAATGAAGTGTAAGCCGCACATACACCGGGCAATGCTGCCGCCATACCTGCTGCTGCTATCACACATCCAAATCCTTTTTCTTTGGCAGTTACCATCAGTTCGCGTACGCGATCAGGATTGCGATGTGCAGAAGCCACTACTATTTCATTGTCAATTCCAAACCAGTTTAACCATGTTTGTGACTCTTTCATTACTGGCTCGTCTGATATAGACCCCATAATGATCATTACTTTCATAACGTGTTGTTGTTTTTAATTATTAAAGGAAAAGTATAAAATCAAAGTTTTTATTCGAATTAATGTTTTGCACTTCTGTTGATAAGTTTTTTCAACAAAGCGTTTAGTTCAAAAAAATGGGATGTAAAGGTAGGAGTGTTTGGAACGCACCTCCGATAGTATTTTCTTATTCCAACTTAATCCTCGGGTCGAGTTTGCTATAGACTATATCTGTCAGTAAATTGACTACAATAAAAATAAAAGCCGTCAGCAATACACTTCCCATTACTAAGGGAAAATCAAATTTATCCAACGCTTCTACAGTAATCTTTCCTACTCCTTTCCATCCGAAGATGTACTCTACAAAGAAAGAGCCCGCTAACAGCTCTGCCAACCAACCGGAGATAGCCGTCACTACCGGATTAAGCGCATTGGGTAATGCATGTCGCCAGATTACTTGTGCTTTTTAAAGTCCTTTAGCATAAGCCGTACGAATATAGTCTTGCGAAAGCACATCCAGCAATGCACTT
>CALMXV010000052.1 GCA_937871155.1 uncultured Taibaiella sp.
ATGAAAAATATGTTTTGTTTCTAGTTTACCTCTAGAAGATCCGTTATATTTTAAATGGACACTTCCTATTGACATACCTTTATCTATTCTAAATGTATTCTCCCTTTTAGAGTAAAAGTCAATGGCTTATTTTCCAATCGGCAACGGCTACACCGACCTTTGGGATAAGCTTTCAAATGCAGCTTATGAAAAAGATGTCGTTTCAAAAGATGATACTTAGGCTTTTGGGAGAACTTATTCGAAACTTTGATTCCCTAATCTCTTTAAAGCTATGCTTTCTACAAAAGCATCGGAAATCCGAACTTCAATGTTTTTATTTTAGAATCCTCTAGGTTTGATTCAAGGTTTTAACTTTCTTTTGTACTTCAATTTTATATTAAAGTGAAATAACAAGGGTTTATAGAGGATTGCAATTACTGTTTCACGATTTTAAATGTCATCCCGTTTTCGAGGCGAATAAGGTAGATGCCAGCAAGCCAGTTGTTCGCATCGATGTAGGTGTTGTCGCCGGTGATTTTGAATGATAAAATCACCTTGCCTGATATGTCAGTTACCGAGCCATTTTTTCCATCTAGTGCTTTATCAGTAGAATGTATGGTAACAGTTTCTTCTTTTACAGGATTTGGGAAAACATTTATCGCTGTTTTGTCGTTTTCAAAAACTAAAGAGCGTACCGGACTGTAATGGTAGCTTCCATCAAGGTTTTGCATTTGCAAACGGTAAAAGTTAATACCAGTTTCAGGATTACTATCAGTAAATTGATAGTTAGATGCTCCTGTAGCTTTTACCTCACCAAGTTTTGCAAAAGTCTTGCCGTCTATACCATGTTCTACGTTGTATTTATCGAAGCTTTGTTCATTTGCAACTTCCCATTGCAATAGTGCCGCCTGCCCTTGCTCATCTTTCTTTGCAGTGAACTCTACTAATGTAACAGGTAGCGGACCAGCGCTGGTTGCAGTCAAACGAGCTATTGTAGCATTGCTCAAGTTTTGTACTATGGTGTTTGCAGCGGTGTTGAGCGAACTTCCTGTGGTAGTAATCCATACGGAGCCTGAGCCAGAGGCAGCGTAGGCAATATCTAAAGCAGCTTCTGTATTGCCAGCCATTTCTGCATCATTGTATTTAAAGCCAATATTACCGCTATAAGTTATTGGTGAAGAAAATGAATATACCCTGTCAATGCTATTGCCTGCACCAATGGCTTGATTGGTGCTACTTCTTGTAAGTTGATTATTGCTAATCATTACATCTGAACTTGGGCTCATGATGAGACTGTCGATACTTACGGTAGCAAAGGCTTTGATGGTTATGCCATTTGTACCAGATGTCACTACAAACTGTGCATGTAGTAAGTAGGGAAGGCAGATGGAAAGTAGGGTGAGTAATTTTTTCATCGTATTATTATTTAGATTTTTTAATTAATTCTAACTCCTGAAAAAACACAAGAGTTGCCATTTAGAACAACAGTCGTACCCGTATTATTAAAGATACCAACGCTCACTTCGTCGTTTTTATGAAGTTGAAGTATTTGCGAAAAATCTATCGAAACGGGTATGGTAGCGTTTTGGGGTACTTGAAATTCTTTATTTATTACATTCAGTCCATTTACTATTATTCTAACTATATACAATCCAAATTGACTTGCGGTATAGTTGCCATTAGTGTATAAACTGGCGTTAAGTTGATAAGTCCCATCTGCCGGTATGGTGTACTTATTTAATGTTGCATTGAAGTTACTTGCTTCATCAAAAAGTGAGGAGGTGTATGAACTTGTGGAGGAAGGCACAGTAAAAGGAATTACTTGCGTTGTTGGCCCAGCTGTAAGATTGTAATAGCTGCTTAATTTGGCACTAAAAGCAGTGTTTTGTGGGCGGGGTAAAGCCCATTCTGCAAGCCCTGAGCTATCAATAGCTGTTAAGACGGCTCCTTTTTTTGCCCCAGGAATTTGAAATAGCACATTACCCGCGATTTTTATTTCTCGTTGCAAGGCTTGTTCTCCATCAAAGGTGATTTGCCAGTTGTCAATAGTTCCTACATCACCGGCTGCTTTATCATAAACTAAAAGCCGCCAACTTCCATTCAAAGTTGTGAAAGCAGCGAAGTTGGAAGTATTTGAATAAAAGAAACCGCCACAACTACCACCTAAGCCTTGAGGTGCATAAACTCCGCTAAAAGGTGCTGCCGCAGCACTACTTCCCGGAAACACAGCCCCACCGTCTGTAAAAATGGTATTTCTAAAATTATCACCACTATTGCTTGAAGTCACAGATGTGAGCGTAATAGTTGCA
>CALMXV010000053.1 GCA_937871155.1 uncultured Taibaiella sp.
AAACCAATACTAAAACTTCTACTCCGTTTGCCTTATATGTTGGGGGTACTATTAAGAAAGATAGTAAACTAGGAGTTGGCATTGGTATTTATACACCTTTTGGAAGCAGCGCAAATTGGGGAGATGACTGGACCGGCAAGTATATTACACAATCTATCAGCCTTAAATGTGTTTTTATTCAACCTACAGTAAGCTATAAGATACACGACATGATATCCGTAGGAGCCGGTTTTGTATATGGCACAGGCTCTGTAGATATTACCAAAGCCATACCGATTCAAAATACTAATGGTATGGATGGCCAAGCGACCCTTTCCGGTAAAGCAAATGGAATTGGTTTTAATCTTGGAGTACAAGCAAAACTTTCAGACAATTTCTATGCAGGAATTTCCTATCGCTCTGCTGTAAAAATGAAAGTGAAAGAAGGGGATGCCACTTTCGTTGTGCCACAATCGGTAGCTACTAATTTCCCCAATACAGAGTTTTCTACAGAGCTTCCTTTGCCTTCTATAATTACTATTGGTGCTGCTTATAAGCCTACTAAAGACTTGACCATACAAGCAGATGTAGTCGTTGCCGGATGGAAAAAATATGATTCTTTAAAATTTGATTTTGTAAAAAATACATCAGCTTTACAAGATACCAGAGACCCACGCTTGTATAGCAATACCGTAGCATTACGTATTGGTGGGCATTATCAAATAAACAAAATGGTCGCTGCAATGGTGGGTGGAGCTTATGACCCTACCCCTAGTGATCCCAATTATCTTTCTCCTGATGCTGTTGATGCCAATCGTTTAAGCCTTTCTTGCGGTGTAACATTGACACCTGCTGATAAACTACACATCATGGCAGCATTAAACTACACCACCACCACAGGTTACCATGCCAGTTATATGCCGGCAAACCTTAATGGTACCTATCAAATCAAAAGCTTATCACCGGCTTTAGGTATTTCCTTTACTTTTTAACTCAGTAATTCAAACGATAAAAAATGAAAGCAACATATTATTCTTTTGCAGCAGCTGCTTTGTTCATGACTGCATGCAAACCGACCATTCAAGGCGATGCTCCTCATAAAGGGAATGCTGACTTTTCAAATTATGTAGCCATCGGAAACTCGCTCACTGCTGGTTATGCAGATGGTACCTTATATCGCGAAGGTCAAATCAATTCATATCCCAACATGCTCGCAACACAATTTAAGCTTGCGGGAGGTGGAAATTTTAAACAACCGTTATTGCCGGGAAACTTCGGATGGCCTGGAGCCAAACGAGTACTAGGCCCTACATTAGGTTGTGATGGCGTACCAGGCTTAGGTCCTATATTGTATAGTGGTCCCACAGATACAAGTGGTAGTAATCTGAATATTTCAGCTCAAGGTCCCTTTAATAATTTAGGAGTACCGGGAATCCGTTGTATCGATTATACCTTGTCAGGATATGGAGCTATTGCTCAAGTGTTGGGTGGAGTTGGCTATGCTTCAAGAATGTATCCTAATCCTACAATAGACAAGCCCATTGATATCGCTGCAAAGTCAAATGCAACCTTCTTTACTCTATGGTTGGGTAATAATGACGTACTAGGCTATGCTACCGGTGGCGGTGAAGGTAAAGGTACCGGTGGTGGTCAACCCAATGATATATCACCATTAGTAACTTTCGAAGCAGCATACAGAGCCGTAGCAGATACATTGACGGCTCATGGTGCAAAAGGTATATTCATCAACCTTCCTGATGTTACTTCTATTCCATTTTTTACCACTATACCGGCTAAGGGATTAGTACTTGCTCGTCAAGGACAAGCGGATTCTCTTACGGCGGCTTATGCTGCATTAGGTTTTAAATTTAATGTGGGTGCCAATCCGTTTATCATTCAAGACTCAAGTGCACCTGGCGGAATGCGCCCCATTGCAGCAGGAGAGTTTATCCTACTTACTACACCACAAGACTCTATTAAGTGCCGTGGCTGGGGAAGCTTAAAACCAATTCCAAAAAGATTTGTACTTGATGCTAAAGAAGTAGGTTATGTACAAACGGCTACTGCCAACTTCAATAATGTTATTAAAACGGTTGCCGGCGAAAAGAAAATGCCGGTTGTAGATATGTTCTCTTATTTGAAAACACTTCAAACCGGTATTAAATATAATGGCTTAACACTTACACCTACATTCGTTTCTGGTGGTGCTTTTTCATTGGATGGGGTACACCTTACACCAAGAGGCTATGCACTAGCAGCTAATGAAATGATTAGAGTGATAAATAGTTTTTACCAATCCAACATCCCTTCTGTAGATATTACAAAATACCGAGGCGTTTTGTTCCCATAGATTGTGGTGTATAGTTTCTACTTTATTATCCCGGCTACTTTTTATAGTCGGGATTTTTTAATGAAACCTATTGTAGGCTTGCTACAAATGCAGGGTTACAACTTTAAAGTAGAAAGGTTACTTTTGCACTCCATTTAATTAATAAGAATATACATTATATGCATCCAAGCTTTAGTGAACAAGAACTGATACGTAGAGAAAAACTAAATAAAATTATAGAAGCAGGTTACAATCCGTTTCCGGCACCTTTATACCCAGTAAATGCCTATTCAAAAGATATTAAAGAAAAATACAACGAAGGGACTCACGAACAATTTTTAAAGACTTGTGTAGCGGGTCGTATCATGAGCATCAATGATAAAGGCAAAGTATTTTTTATAAAAATTCAAGATAACAAAGGCATTATTCAACTTTATGTAAAGCGTGATGAAATATGTCCTGAAGAAGATAAATCATTTTGGGATGTGGTAGTAAAAGGTGGTTTAGACTTAGGGGATATTATAGGTTGCACGGGCTATGTGTTTGTAACCAAAACCGGAGAAACCTCTATTCATGCACAAACCATTACTTTACTTACTAAAAGCTTAAAGCCGCTTCCCGTTGTAAAACGAGATGAAGAAGGTAATGTTTTTGATGAAGTAACCGACCCTGAATTTAGATACCGTCAACGCTATGCTGATCTTGTAATCAACCCTCAAGTACGTGATACCTTTACTAAGATTACGAAAATGAAAAACGCCATTCGTAATTTTTTAAATGATAGAGGAGCATTAGAAGTGGATACACCCGTTTTGCAAAGTATTCCGGGTGGGGCAACTGCACGTCCTTTTGTTACCCATCACAATGCATTAGATATTCCATTGTACATGCGAATAGCTAATGAGCTTTATCTGAAACGCTTGATAGTAGGAGGCTTTGAATGGGTATATGAGTTTAGCCGGAACTTTAGAAACGAAGGGATGGATAGGACACATAATCCTGAGTTTACCATATTAGAATTCTATACCGCCTACAAAGACTATTTGTGGATGATGGAAATTACGGAGCAAATGCTTGAACAAACAGCAATAGCAACTAACGATGCTACCGATGTTCAAGTAGGAGATAGGACGATTAGTTTTAAAGCTCCTTTTAATAGAGTAAGCATTTACGATGCCATTAAGGAACATACAGGTTTTGATATTAGTGATATGGATGAAGACGGTTTACGTGATGTATGTAAGCAATTACATATCCCTACAGATAAGACGATGGGAAAAGGGAAATTAGTAGATGAAATTTTTGGTGGAAAATGTGAAGCACATTATGTACAACCTACATTTATTATCGATTACCCGGTTGAGATGAGCCCGTTGACCAAAAAGCATCGAGAGAAAGATGGATTGGTAGAACGTTTTGAACTTATTATCAACGGTAAAGAAATCGCCAACGCCTATAGCGAATTAAACGACCCGATAGACCAAAGAGAGCGTTTTGAAGAACAAGTGAAACTGATGGAACGAGGAGATGATGAAGCCATGTTTATCGATTACGATTTCTTAAGAGCATTAGAATATGGAATGCCTCCTACAGCAGGTATTGGTATTGGTATTGAAAGATTGGCGATGCTCCTTACAGGTCAGGTGTCTATTCAGGATGTCTTATTGTTTCCTCAGATGCGACCAGAAAAGAATAATGGATAAGTTGCAATCATAAATTTCATGAAGACTTATATCATCAATCTTAAAAGAAGCCCGGAGCGAAGGAAAGCCATAGAAAAAGCATGTCAAGAAATTGGTATAATATATACAATCATTGATGCTGTAGATGGTAAAGAAATGAGTGAAGAAGAGTTTGAATGGTATAGAAATGGAAGGGCTGAAATGAAGCCTACTGAAGCGGCTTGTATGTTATCGCATAATAAAGCCTATACACAAATAGTACAAGATAAAACAGAAGTGGCTTTAGTGCTAGAAGATGATGTACTAATTGAAGATCCCGAATTACCGGCACTTCTACAAAATATTATTCCACTTCATCAAGAGAATCAAATAACCTTACTTACCTATTATTGGTGTAAGCCAGGTCAGTTAGAATTATCACCGTTGCAAACCATAAACGGTGGTCGTCAGGATTATTTTTATTGTAAACCGCATCAAGTATGGGGAGTAGGACGAGCAGCAGCTTATATACTTACTCAATCTATTGCTCAAAAAATTCTCAACTATCATCAAGGAAAAGCTTTATGTAATGCCGATTCCTGGGTGGTCTATCAGAATGAAGGTTTAATAGAAGATATCCGTTGTTTATTTCCATTACCTATTGTTGAGAATACCAGATTTGGTTCTGATATAGGATATGTGAAGGGTGGACTCTCTTCTACCATTAAAGGAATTATAGAATGGGCAATACAAGCCAATATCCCATTTGTAAAACCGTATATGATGAAAAGAAGAAAACAATTCGCCGAACGTTTCATGAATATAACTATCAAACATTAAGAAGTTGTTTATCCGATAATCCTATTTGCCTACTAAGGGTACTTTCATAAGGTAATCGCAGAATAAATAAATACTATTTGGAAATACATGTACATACATGTATATTTGCAGTATGAAATTGGAACAAGCATTAAAGACCAGTAAGTTTACAAGCAACCGTCATAAAGTTGGGTTGAATATACTGTACACAGCTTGGTGGATGAAGACCATAATCAATACGAACTTGAAACAATTTGGGCTGACACATGAACAATATAATGTCCTTCGAATCTTAAAGGGGAAACACCCTGAACAGATGTGTGTAAAAGATATTGCTAGCAGAATGATTGAAAAGAATTCTAATGTTCCTCGAATAATTGATAAACTATTTTTAAAGCTTTTTATCCAACGCATACAAAGTGACATTGATGGAAGACAAACAATGATAAGTTTAACTAAAGCAGGCTTGGAGATTCTCGACAATACTACCAAACACATTAACCAATTTGAGTCCAATATCAATCCACTTACAGAAGAAGAAGCACATCAACTAAACAATTTATTAGAAAAAATAAGAGCAGAGGAAGAATAAATTTTTTTGAATAAATACATGTACATACACGCAAAATTTTGAGTCATGAAAACAATATTTCATAAATCAGCAGAAAGAGGCCATATGAATTTCGGATGGTTGGATACCTATCACAGCTTTAGCTTTGGTCAATATTACGATGCGAAGAAAATGCATTTTGGAGCATTGCGCGTATTGAATGATGATGTAGTAAAAGGCGGAAATGGCTTTGGGACACATCCTCATGATAATATGGAAATAGTAACTATTCCTCTTGTAGGAGCTCTAGAACATCAAGATAGTTCAGGTGGTAAAGGAGTAATACATGTCAATGATGTACAACTCATGAGTGCTGGAAGCGGCATTGAACATTCAGAATACAACTATCATCCAACAGAAGATGTCAATTTCTTGCAAATTTGGATTTACCCTAAAGAAAGAAATATTGCACCAAGGTATGATCAGAAAACTTTTTTGCCTGAAGAACGAATCAATAAGCTTCAATATGTAGTAGCCCCCAATGATTCTTCTGCATTAAATGCGCACCAGGATACTTGGATAAGCTTAGGAAATTTTGATAAAGGACAACAACTTACCTACTCCTTTCATCAACAAAATATGGGCTTGTATCTAATGGTCTTAGAAGGAAGTGTTCTTATCAATGATAGCCTATTAAATCGTCGAGATGCTATTGCTATTGCTGATACCCATTCTATTGATATCAACATGGAGGAATCAAAAACACAGTTAATCTTGATAGAAGTTCCATTATTCAATTAATAAATCTTTAAAACATCAATTAAAAACAATAAAATCAAGTTAATCATGACAACGTACAAATTAGATCCCACACACAGCGAAGTAACCTTTAAGGTAAAACACATGATGATCACCAATGTAACCGGTATCTTCGAAAACTTTGATGTAGCTATGCAATCATCAACACCGGATTTTACAGACGCAACCATCAGTTTTGAAGCATCCGTTGACAGCATCAATACTAAAAACGAACAACGTGATAGCCACCTTAAAAGTGACGACTTCTTTGCAGCAGCTACTTTTCCTAAGATTTCATTTACTTCCACTGAAATGAAAAAACTATCTGATGATGCTTATCAATTAACGGGTACTATTTCTATAAAAGATGTAACACGCCCGATAACTTTTGCAGTAGAATACGGTGGTACCATGACGGACCCTTATGGAAATATAAAATCAGGTTTTACTTTGAATGGTAAGCTTAGCAGAAAAGAATTTGGGTTAAACTGGAATGCCATTACAGAAGCGGGTGGAGTAGTAGTAGGCGATGAAATTAAATTAATGGCGGATATACAAATGGTGAAAAGCTAAGTGTAATGCGTAATACAAATCTTTAAATAATTCGAAAAAGTAATTTGAATTAAACCGTTGAGGACTCTTTCTAACTTTAAACATTAAGAAGTTTAGAAAGTTAAGAAGGGCTAGATTACTATTCATTAACACTTTAGTTCAACCTATGTATTAGTATTTAACAGGCTAAATAAATTGGAGCATTTAACACAGATGTCGTATAAGCTAAGTAAAGGTTTATACGGCATCTTTTATTGAATCAAGAATACTTATTCCCAACCACAAGCTAAGACATCCGCTATGTGCATGGTCTTAATAGGATGATGGTGGGTGTTGATATAGCCTTGCAAATGCATCAAACAGCTTACATCAGTAGAAATGAGAATATGCGCTTCTGTTTCTAAAGCACTACTTATTTTTGTTTGAGCCATACCTACGGAAATAGGTTCATATTTGACCGCAAACGTTCCTCCAAAACCACAGCAAGTTTCACACTCTTTCATTTCCACTAATTCCAATCCTTTTACCTGTTCTAACAGCTTTCGTGGGCTAGACTTAATACCACATTCTCTTAGTGCTCCACAAGCATCGTGATAAGTAGCACGCCCGTCTAGCTTAGCCCCAACATCTGTTACTTTTAAAACATCCACCAAAAACTCTGTAAACTCATAAAGCCGTTGTCCTACTTTTTCGGAGGCACTCAGGTTATTGGTATTTTCAAAAAGCCGCTCATAAAAATTACGTACAAAACCAGTACAAGAACCGCTTGGTGCTACGATATAATCCAGCCCTTCAAAATCTTGAATAAATTTTTTAGCAACAGCTGTTGTCTCTTCCCAATACCCGGCATTAAACGCAGGTTGACCACAGCAAGTTTGATTGGGGTTATAACTTAACTTACATCCCAACTTTTCTAAAACCTTTACCATATTCATGGCAGTTTCTGGATACAATTGATCGACAAAACATGGGATGAAAAGTTGTACGTTCATAATTGAGGTAATAATTGTTAGTTCTTAGTTTTTGAAATTTTGAATTCTTGAGTTGCCTTTACTGTAATTTTCTATTTAGGGCAATCATCTTGCAAGCTGTGATTGCAGCTTCTTCGCCTTTATGTCCATGTACTCCTCCTAGTCGTTCCCAGGCTTGTTCTTCATTGTTCAATGTCAATACTCCGAAAATAACAGGAATTGGTAAAAGCAGGTTCAATTGTGTTATCCCTTCAGAAACTGCTTTACATACATAATCAAAATGTGGTGTGCCACCTTGTATGACTGCGCCAAATGCAATAATTGCTTCAGGTACGTAGTATCTTTTTTTATGAGTTTCCCATAGTTGTTTACATGCAAAGGGTATTTCTACACAACCGGGTACCATGACTTTGTCTGTAACTCTTATGTTTAATGCACTTGCAATTTTATTAAACCCATTTAACTGTTCTGCTACAATTTGTTCATTCCATTCAGTATATACTAAAGCAATACGTAGATCTTTTAAGGATTGCAAAGTAGATAAGTCTAATAAAGATTTACTGTCTTTTGAGTTAGCCATATTGTTATTATCAAGTTGCTAAGGTAGGTAAAGCCATTAAAATTTGAACCTGAGTTTTAATACAAAAACCCTTTGATGGTTATATCAAAGAGTTCTTAAACGAAAGTCAAAATAAGAATCTAATGCTTAAAAATCAGCAATGATAATTTTTGTCATACCCATTAATTTTTTGAATGCCCCAGGCTTTTTAGTTAGCATCTCCCAATTGTTTGGACACACTTGCCAGCTAAGTCCATATTTATCTTTCAGCCATCCACATACACTTTCTTTACCACCATTAGCAGTGAGTGAACGCCAATAGTAGTCTATTTCTTCTTGGCCGTTACAGGGTATCATAAATGAAACAGACTCGTTAAATTGAAATAAAGGACCTGCATTGATAGCTATAAATCGCATCCCTAATATTTCAAATTCAACGGTGAGAACCTTACCGGCAAACTCTTTTTGAAAATCAGCTAACCCTTCCGCTTCCGTCATAGGATAGTAGGTTGTGTTAATGATACGTCCTTCTTTAAAAATGGAAACATAATATTGGGCAGCTTCTTCTGCTACAGAATCAAACCATAAGTTGGGGATAATTTTAGGAACTTGTTGAACAGAATTATTCATGATGAATTTGGTTTAATTAGATTCTACATAGCTTTTAAAATTGTTTAAGATTGCTTGCCAACCTTCTTGTTGCATTTCAATAGGATTTTCACTTTCAGGGTCAAACTGTACGGCTACTTCAGTATTAGTTCCATTATCATTAAATTGAACAATAGCAGTTCTTTCACCAAATTGATAAGAGAATGATTTACCTATTTCAATGGCTGAATAGATGGCTTCGAAATCAAAACCAAAGCTACCATCTTTAGCTTCCATTCTTGCTTTATAAGTTCCTCCTATTTTCATATCGTTTGTGGCAGTGGGGCAATGCCAAGATGGATGAGCAAAGTTCCAATTGACAATGTGAGAAGGGTTGGTGTAATAGTCCCAAACTTTAGCGCTAGGGGCTTCAATGTTGGCGCTAACGGTTATTTTATTTTGCATATAGATTTTTTGATGTTATAAAGTTATGTTGTTTTTGTTGAATCGTCATTTCGATATCTTTTAATGAAAAGACTTTTATTAGGAAGTTTCACCCTTAAATGTTGCATAGATATCCATTGCACGACCTTGTCCTAATCCAAACTCTTCTTTGAGCCAATTAGAGATTTCGGTTGCTTTGACTTTTTGAATATACGTTACCATCAAGAATATATCCCTTTGTAGTAGCTAATTATTTAAGATCTTCTGGAGTTTTCCCCGTCTTAGTTTTAATGTTATCTATATAAGCTTGGAATGACATGAGGTTTATTTTTTTAAAGTAGTTATTAATTCATCAAGATTACCTAAGCCCATAGTAAAGCCTTCTTTGAAACCCATTTTAATGATGCCTTCTAAAGCTTCTATCGTTTCAAATTTAAGCAATATGGATACTAATGTTTTTGAAGGTGTAGTAGATGTAAAAGAATTATTCCAATACATACTAGGCATTTCAGTTAGGTCTTCTCCTTTATCGTTACAAAAGGTGATATATGGACTGAAGAAGTACTGCTTAAAAATTGAATTATATAAATGAAAACCCAGTGCGAACAGGGCTTTGCTCGAAACCAGAAGACTATAGGTATTCCTTTGAAAGATATTATTATTGCAATGAAATGGGGGTTTTAATTTCTACGAAACAATGAGGAATGATAGCAACCACTTTCAACATCTTCTTTTAGCTTCTGATTTATTTGACGTTTATTTTCTTTCTGCCTTGATAATCTATGATAGTGAAAAAAAGTGACATGACAAGAATATCTATTCCTTTTGCTTTCAAAAGGCACAACAAATTCATTAACTCACAAGCATCCTCTCTTGGAAAAAGAAAGTCGGACAAAAAAATCACAGGTATGCTAAATATCAAATAGAAAAAAAACTTTTTACAAATAAATTTTATCATACTGGATTCTTAATTGCAATTGATAAAGCTGAATTCAAACACCAAGTGTAACAGTTGATGGATGTAAAAATGGGCTATTTTTTTCTTCTAGGAATGATAAAAAAAAATGCGCCCTAAGAAAGAGCGCATTTAACTGAATAAAAAAGTTTCGTTAGTCTAATATTCCAAGTTTTGCAAGTGCTTTATCCATATCTCTTGCTTGCATACTTTGTGGGTATTCATCACGAATACGTTTGTAATTCTCAATAGCTTTTTGAGGTTCTTTGTTTAGTACATAGGCTTCTGCAGCGCGGTATAGATAAAGTGGAGTTAGTAGATTATTTTCTTTGTCTGCAGCAGCTTTGTTATAATAATCAATTCCATCTTTTACTTTATTTTCATCCATATAAGCATCGCCTAAAGCACCATAAGCAGCATATTCCACCATTGTGCCTTTTGCATCAAAATCTTTTAAGTACTTAATGGCATTTTTAGTATCTCCGGTTTTTAAGTAACAAACTCCGACATAGTAATTACAAAGGTTAGCCGTTTTAGTACCGCTATATTGTTTCATTACTTTTAAAAAGCCTTTATGTTGTCCATCGCCGTTTAAGGCTTTGTCTAATGAGTCTTGAGCAAAATAATTTTGAGCAAAGGAGATGTCGTTTGCTGCTTTAAGTTCACGAGGTTCTTTGTACATTTTTTGATATCCAAAAAAGCCTACAACACCTGCAATTATACCAATAAGTAAAGCATTGATTACTTTTTTATTGCTTTCGTATTTGAATTGTATTTTTTCTAAAGGATTGAAATCAGGTGCTTCTTTTGAAATTTTTCCTGCTTCAGTTTGTGTTCTTGTTTTAGTTGCCACTTTTATTGATTGTTTTACTTAAATTTTTACTATTGATGATTGTTGTATTTTTTGCTAAGAAAGCTATTATAGAGTCTCAACGCTTGATATGATTTTTAAGTCTAAATGAATTTCTATAAAATTCCTTTGAACATTAATCCATAATAAAAGGATAGTCATCCTCTACATAGATATCTTTATATACCTCGCTAATGTCTGGGTACGGACTGTCTTCAGCAAATTGTACACATTCTTCTACTTGAGCTTTCACCTTATCATTGATAGCTTGAATTGCTTCTTCTGTTGCCCAATTATTATCCATGATGGTTTTTAATACTTGGTTGATGGGGTCTTTTTCTTTGTATTCTTCTAGCTCTTCTTTGGTACGATATTTTGCTGGGTCGCTCATAGAGTGTCCTCTATAACGGTAAGTTTTTATTTCTAAGAAAGTAGGGCCACCTTTTTCACGAGCTCTTCTTGCTGCACGTTCTATGGCGGTATGCACCGCTTCACAACTCATTCCATCTACTGAATCCGCCGGCATATCATAAGCATCCGCCATTCTATAGATGTCCAATACTTTGGAAGTACGTTGAATAGAAGTACCCATGGCGTAATGGTTATTTTCGCAAATGAAAATAACTGGAATGTTCCAAAGCATAGCCATGTTAAAGGTTTCGTGAAGGATACCTTGACGAGCAGCACCATCACCAAAGAAACAAAGAGTAACACGGTCGTTGCCAAGATACATATCTGAGAAGGCGATACCTGCTCCTAAGCCTATTTGACCGCCTACAATTCCGTGTCCACCAAAAAAGCGTTTTTCTTTAGAGAAAAAGTGCATAGAGCCCCCTTTACCTTTAGTACAGCCGGTAGCCTTTCCATAGAGCTCAGCCATACATTCGTTAGGCGTCATCCCTTTTGCAATAGCTAATCCATGGTCGCGATAGGCAGTAATGATATTATCATCTTCTCGAATAGCAGACATTGCTCCGGCAGCTACAGCCTCTTGTCCATTATATAAATGGCAAAACCCACGTATTTTCTGCATACCATATAATTGCCCTGCTTTTTCTTCGAATTTGCGAAGCAATAGCATCAATTCATACCAATATAAATAGGTTTCTTTACTAAATGTTGTCTGCACGGAGTTTCGAAATTTTTGCGAAAATATAAAAACTTTCCTTGCTTAACGCATATACTTAGTAAAATATCCATACTATTGTTTCCACTTTAAATAATATAGATTCGTAAAGCTTAGATATTTTCAATGAAGTACTTAATATTAATTGTTTTCATTTTTTCTGCCTGTAATAAGACTACTCCTTCATCTACATCCATTTTACCATACCTCGCTACAAATCAAATCGTAGATAAAGCCGTTGGAAATTTCAAATGCAATCGTGTCTGTAAAACGGGTAGTAATGTTAATGGATATGTGTATGATACTACTACAAATGTCAATTTGACTATTACTAAAGTGAATGATTCTACTATACGGATAGATAGCTTTACTTTGTTTTATGATCGGTATGATACTTCAGTTGCCCATCATTTTCAATACCCGAATTCAGGAGGTGGACATCATTTTACGATAGATACCAGCTTCAAAAATATTTATTTTAGTTTTTGGAATGGAGGATTGGGAGGTGGCACCGGATGTAATTATGACGGCATAAAGCAATAAGTTTTGTAATTCGATGTTCAGAATTCATGTCTGATATTGAACATTCCGTACTTTTTCTTTGAGGTAATTCCTAAAAGATTTTGCATTTTGCAGCAGTTTCGTGTCCTTCATAAAAAAAATATCACTTACCCAATTTAGAAATTATCCGCAAGCAAATTTCCATCTTGATGCACCACTAGTTTGCATTGCTGGCTTGAATGGCGTTGGGAAAACCAACCTACTAGATGCGGTCTATTTTTTATGCTATACTAAAAGTTATTTCACCAGTTTCTCTCAACAACTAGTACAATTGGGAGCTGATGGATTCCGAGTTGAGGGATGGTTTCAAAACAATAGTTTAGAGGAGCAATTAAGTTGTAAATGGAAAAACGGTAAAAAGGAATTATTCCAAAACGAAAGCTCTTGTGATTCTATTAAACAATATATAGGACGGCAATCGGCAGTAATGGTAGCCCCTGATGATATTGCTTTGATAAATGAGGGAAGTGAAATTCGTCGTAAATGGGTGGATAGTATTTTGGCACAAACAAACACAGAATACTTTGATCAACTCTTGAAGTACCAGCAAACACTTGCTCAAAGAAATGCTTGGCTTAAGGCAAATGCAGTGAAGCCTTTTAATGATTTTACTATACTTGATTATTACGATAGTATTTTAAATGAGACCGGTTCTTTTATTTTCAAATTAAGAAGTCAGTTTATAGTAGGCTTTTCACACCAAGTAAGCGAGTTTTATAGAAAAGTTTCCAATGCCAAAGAGGAAGTCATTATTCAATATGTTTCTAGTCTTCATGAAAAACCTTTAGCCCAACTTCTAAAAGATAGTATGCCTAATGATTTCATGACTCAACGCACCTTGAAGGGTATTCATAAAGATGAATTTGAATTTTTTTTTAATGGAGTATTAATAAAACCCTTAGGATCACAAGGACAAAAAAAGAGCTATTTATTAGCATTAAAGTTAGCGCAATACCAATATTTGAAATTATCAATGGGGCATTCCCCTATTTTATTATTGGACGATATATTTGAGAAATTAGATGGGCAACGGCTTGCTTCTTTGTGGGAGATAGTGCTTTCAAACGATTTTGGACAAGTGCTAATGACAGATACAGAATCAGATAGACTGAAACAAATTTTAGGTATTGACTTTACAATAGAAAATATTTTATTATAGTAAGTTCTAAGTCGTATATTTACTTCGAGTTTTTTTTTAAATTATTTCTTTATGAAGAAAATTTACTTGTTTGTTTTAGCAACAGTATTATTTTTTAGTCAGTCAAGCAAAGCACAATATGCACTACCTACTTATACCACAGGCTGCTCATCTAATGACTTTATCGACAATGTGTCAACCACTTTGGGAATAAGCAATATTACCAATAATGCATCCGGCTGTAATGGGGCATCTCCTAATAACTACACCTTCTTTAGTGGGATGACCGTATCCCAAATTCAAGGTCAAAGTTTTAACTTTTCAGTACAAGCTGGAACTTCATATGGACAAGGGTTTCGTATTTGGATAGATTGGAATCAGGATTTTAGCTTTGGTGGACCTGGCGAAGATGTGTATGTTTCTCCGAATTCAGCTACTACTCCTTTTACGGGTACTATTACAGTTCCTTTTACAGCCGTACCCGGTGTTACTCGTATGCGAGTACTTTGTCGATATGCTACTGTTCCTGGTATAGGAGATTGGAATGCTACCAGTATGTCTTATGGCGAATGTGAAGATTATAATATGATGGTTATCGGCTCAACCCCTTGTAGTGGAAAACCTAGTGCTGGTGTTGCTAACTATGTTCCTGGATGTCCTGCTACCATCACTGCATCCGGTTTTACATTAGCCGGTGGGCTTACTTGGCAATGGCAAAAACGTGTGGGCTGTACTGGTGCTTGGTCAAACATTAATGGAGCTACTTCACCGAATTTCGTAATTCCTAATCAAACAGCACCTACTTACTATCGTATGTATATAGTATGTACTACAAGCGGTCAATCAGATACAACAGCTCCTTTATTTGTCAATTCATTGAATCCATGTTATTGCGCCGCAGGAGGTCAATATTCTTATTATGAAACGATAACGAATGTTACAATTAACAATAACTCCAATACGACTCCTTGCATAAATACCACCTATTCTAACTTTAGTAATTTGACTCCAACCAAACTCAGTATTGGTCAGTCCGTCCCTTTATCAGTAAGTATTACCAACTGTTATGGTTATGTATATCAGAACTACGCCGTCGCCGTATTTATAGATTTTGATAGAGATGGTATTTATTCTGCAACAGAAAAAGTATTTGCTTCTGCTTCTACAGTGCCACAGATAAATACTACAGCTTTATTTCCTAGTGTATTCCAAGTACCGACTGGCGCTAAAGCTGGGATTACAGGTATGCGAGTAGTTTTGGATGATTATGGAGGAACAGGATCTTCAATTATTGGTTGTGCTACTCCAACTTATGGTGAAGTTGAAGATTACTTAGTAAATATCGAATACGTGCCAACCGTTTCCGGTGATGGCTTGCATTGTAGTTCTGAAAATTCATTTACACTAGCCTCTACAGCACCTAATATTGGGACAACTTCCTATTCTTATTTATGGCAGTTTCCTGATGGTTCTTACCATACAGATTCAAGCTATGTATTACCGGCTACTCCTGGGCCTACAGGTCCAAGTGGTACTTATACTGTTCGTGTATTGACATACCCTTGTGGAGGAACAGGTATTCCGGATACTTCAGGTACTAAA
>CALMXV010000054.1 GCA_937871155.1 uncultured Taibaiella sp.
AGAGCCCTTAGTAAAAGGCATCTACGATTTTTTCAAAGCTGATAAAGCACTAGAACATATCATGGTTGCAGCACCTTCAAAAGAAGGTGCCCAATTAGAAGGCAGTAAAGATTTTTCAAAACGATTTATGCAAAGGCATCAGATACCCACTGCATCTTATGCCACTTTCAATAAAGACAGCTATGAAGAAGGTATTACTTATTTGAAAAATCATAGCCTACCCATTGTGCTGAAGGCTGATGGCTTAGCCGCTGGCAAAGGTGTTGTAATCTGTGAAACTACCGATGAGGCTCTTCAAAACTTTGCATCAATGATTCAAGACCAAGCCTTCGGAGAAGCTAGTAGTAAAGTAGTTGTAGAACAATTTCTTTCGGGTATCGAGCTTTCTGTTTTTGTGCTCACCAATGGCGAACAATATGTCTTATTACCGGAAGCTAAAGATTATAAACGCATTTTAGAAGGTGACAAAGGACCTAATACCGGAGGAATGGGTGCTATATCTCCGGTTCCATTTGCAGAGGCTTCCTTTATGAATCAAGTAGTTTCAACAATCATAGAGCCTACTATCTCCGGGCTTAAAAAGGAAAATATCGTTTATAACGGCTTTATATTTTTCGGTTTGATAAAAGTAGGTGATGCACCTTTTGTAATAGAATATAATTGTAGAATGGGCGACCCGGAAACAGAAGTAGTAATGCCTCGACTTGAAAATGATTTAGTGGAATTGATAGTTGCCATGCATCAAAACACCTTACATAAAATAGCCGTCAAACATGCTTCACAAGCTGCTACAACAGTTATGTTGGTCTCCAAAGGATATCCCGGCAACTATGAAAAAAATAAAGAAATTTCTGGTTTGGATGCAGTAAAAGATAGTATCGTTTTTCATGCAGGCACTAAGAAAGAAGAGGACAGCTACATTACAAATGGTGGACGAGTATTAGCTATAACCTCTTATGGAAATACCCTAAAAGATGCTTTACAAACCAGCTATAAGAATATAGAACAGATTTCTTTTGAAGGAAAAACCTTCCGCAAGGATATTGGATACGAATTTATATAATCAATCATCAAGCTTCTTAAAAGCTTTTACTATTAACAATGAAAGAGCTTGTCATTGCCTCTAACAACTCAGGTAAAATCACTGAAATAAAATCAATCATTGAAGGCATTCAGCTGTTGTCTTTAAAAGATATTGGGTTTGTAGATGAAGTCGCAGAGCCGTTTCACACCTTTCATGAAAATGCTTTTACCAAAGCTTCAACTATTTACAACTTCTGTGGCAAAAATGTATTTGCTGATGATAGTGGACTTTGTGTACCTGCATTACAATTAGAGCCCGGTGTGCAAAGTGCCTATTATGGCGGCTTACCACGAAGTGATGCGAAAAACAACCAACGTTTATTAGAAGAATTAAAAATCCATACGGATAGAAGTGCATTTTATAGCTGCGTTATTTGCTTGATATGGGAGCGAGAAACCTACTATTTTGAAGGGACTTGTGAAGGCGCAATAGCCCACGAAGCCTCAGGCACAAAAGGCTTTGGTTACGATCCATTATTTATACCAAATGGATATGAAGAAAGCTTTGGGGTATTACCTTTAACGATAAAGAACACCTTAAGCCATAGAGGAAAAGCAGTGCGTAAGATGGTAGATTTTTTGAAGGATAAAATAGATTAAATGAAATTTTCGATAGGCGATAAAATACTTTTAAAACAAACGGATGAAGAGGGCATGGTGACCAACATCATCAGCGCTGATATGTATGAGGTAGAAGTGAACGGCACCATCTTCCCTGTACATAAAGATGATATCGACCATCCATATCTAAAATGGTTTACCCAAAAAAAGAAAACTACTACTCCTTCTACCCTACCCGAACAATTGCCCTTAGAAAAAAAATCTCTGAAGACACAGCGGTTGACGCAAGGAATTTATCTTTCTTTTTTACCCGTTTATAAACAGGATATTTTTGAAGAAGTTGTGGACTATTTTAAAATCTACCTCATCAATGAAATGGCTTGTAGCATCCAATTAGATTATAAAGTAGCCTTACTGAACACAACAATTTTTCAACATAAAGCCAAGCTAACATCCTTTGCTGATCTTTATCTTCACAATATCTCTTTGGAAGAGATGAACGACCAACCTCGGTTTCATTGGAAGTTTTCGGATGCTGCTGATTTTAGTTTAAAAGAAGAAACAGGTGTGCTAAAAATCAAACCTCAAAAACTATTTGAACAACTACAAGATCTTCAACAAAAAAATGTCCCCACGTTTCAATACTTGTTGGTTTCAGATTTTATAATTAAACCTAAGGAACACGCAACTACTAAAATTAAACATAGTCCGCTGCCCGCAATCCAACTAAAGTCCACTAAAGGCTATCAACCGGATGAGCTCCCTCGTACCGAATTAGACTTGCATATAGAGCAGCTCACTTCCGATATTAAAAACTTGACCAATACGGATATCGTCAACATTCAACTTCATACATTAAATCGTTACTTATCATTAGCCGTCTTTCACAAACTACCTCGTATGGTCATTATTCATGGATTAGGAAAAGGAAAGCTTAAAGAAGAAGTTCATAAAATATTAAAACAAATACCTGAGGTAAAACGATTTTCAAATGAATGGATGGGTAAATATGGCTTTGGTGCAACAGAAGTCGTTTTTGAGTACTAATACAACAGATTTTTTAAACCAAATCCTATAACAAATACTATTATTTTTACCCAATGAATCAAAGCTATTTATTAGCTCTAATGGTATTGATGTTTCCAATGAGTTTATCTGCTCAACCTACTTCTAGCAGTTGGACTTTGGAACAAGCTATCAACTATGCTCAACAACATAACATTTCTATAAAACAAAGCGAAGTTAACAGCCGATTGGCCAAACTACAACTTCTACAATCACAACTAACCCAACTACCACAAATAAATGCCTCAGCGGCTTATGGCAATAGCTTTGGACGTTCTGTTGACCCCAATACCAACCAATTTGTTTACAGCACCTATGATTTTTTGAGCCTGAGTGGAAGTGCCAATGTATTAGTATTTGGATGGTTTCAGACAAGAAACACTATTAAAGCCAATCAATATGCACTCAGTGCAGCCAAAGCAGATTTAGAACAATTGCAAAATGATGTATCATTAAATGTGGCAACAGGCTATCTAAGAGCCATTCTTGCTCGAGAACAAGTACACATCAGCCAAAAACAAGTAAGCCTTTCAAAAGCCCAACTTCAACAAACGCAAAAATTTGTAGATGCCGGAAGATTGCCCGAACTGAGCGCCAAACAACTGATAGCTCAATTAGCATCGGATAGTGCAACACTCATTGGTACTATCATGCAATACAACAGTGCCATTATTGATATCAAAGCATTATTAAACCTAGATTTTGAAACTCCCTTTGACATTTTAGAACCTGATATTGAAATAGACCCTTTTCTTCGGGTAGATGATATAAACGCCGCCTATATCTATGAAGTAGCGAGTGGCAACTATGCCGCTGTAAAAAGCAGTGAGTGGCAATTGAAAGCCGCTATCAAACGAAAAAAAGCAGCACGAGGAGCCTTATATCCGCAGCTTTCCATCAATGGTCAATCCGGAACGAATTATGCAGCTACTTTTAAAGAAATAAAAAGTTTTAGTATTGCAGGAGCTCAACCTACAGGAGCTTTTGCTTATGATTCTATTTCCAAAACGGCTATTCCGGTTTACCAACCGATTCTTCATTACGAATCACAGCGTATTCCTTTAAACAAACAATTAGACAACAACTTAAGACAATCGATTTCACTAGTACTCAACTTTCCTATTTTTAATGGTTGGCAAGCGCAAAGCCAATTAAGACAAGCAAAAATCAACCAATTGGCAAGTGACTATTCAAGACAAGCCACATCTTTGAAACTCAAACAAGAAGTGTATAAAGCTTATAACGATGCTCATTTAGCAATCCAAAAATACCAAGCCGCAAAACGAGCCACTGTAGCCGCGCAAGAGGCTTATGCATTTGCTAAGAAAAGATTCGAATTAGGCTTGACCAATACGGTTGAATATCTCACCATTCAAAATAACCAATTCGTTGCAGAAGCTAATTTACAAAGTGCCAAATACGACCTTATCTTCAAGCTCAAGATTATAGATTATTACCTAGGAAAACCCCTAACTTTAAAACCATGAACGAACTAAAAACTACCCTCATCACTGCCGCTCAAGAAGCTGGAAATCTCATTAAAGCCTATTTCCACGGCAGCTTTAAAGTGGATAATAAAGAAGGCATCAACAATCTGGTAACAGAGGTAGATATGTTATGCGAAACCAAGATTATTGAAATCATCAAATCAAAATATCCCACACATACCATAATAAGTGAAGAAGAAGGTTCTGAAGAAAATAACTCCGATTATAAATGGATTATCGATCCGATAGACGGCACGGTTAATTTTGCACATCATATTCCTATATGCTGCGTCAGTATTGGCTTAAGCTATAAAGACCAAATGCTACTTGGAGTGGTTTATAACCCCATGATGAATGAACTTTTCTTTGCAGAAAAAGGGAAAGGAGCCTTCCTAAATGATCAACCAATTCGTGTTTCAGAAAAAACAGATTTCCGAAAAGCCTGTTTGGTAACCGGCTTCCCTTATAAGTGGCCGGATGAGAATGAACATCCTATCAAAGTTTTTGAACGATTTATATTACAAGGATTACCCGTTCGCCGTCTCGGTTCTGCAGCCATAGACCTTTGCTGGGTGGCTTGTGGACGCTTTGATGGTTTTTGGGAATACAACCTCAACCCTTGGGATATTGCTGCCGGCTATCTCATTGTAGAAGAAGCCGGAGGACGTATTACCAACTTTGATGGAGCACCTTATAGTGTTTACGACAAGCAAACTCTTGCCACCAATGGGCACATGCATAATGAGATGATTGCACTTATAAAAAATAAAAACTAACCCATGAGCGAACAACGAATAGAAATAAATACCCTTGGTGAGTTTGGACTGATAGAACGTCTTACATCCGCAAATGATACCGTAAAAGCAAGCACTATATTAAGTGTAGGTGATGATGCTGCCGTTATCGATCATTTCGGTAAGCAAACGGTTATAACTACAGATATGCTTTTAGAAAATGTACATTTTGACTTAATGTACACGCCTCTTAAACATTTAGGTTATAAAGCAGTTGCAGTAAACCTTTCGGACATCTGTGCGATGAATGCTACTCCTACACATATCACCATGAGCATCGGACTATCTAATCGATTTTCAGTAGAAGCACTCGATGAA
>CALMXV010000055.1 GCA_937871155.1 uncultured Taibaiella sp.
ATGACAAAGTTCTTGCATTGATTAGGTCGATAGGAGTGAATACTTCATTGTCACGTACATTCATACGTTCACGAATGGTACGTGCCATACGAGCAAGACCTACACCAAACTGTGCAAAAAGTTGTTCACCTACAGTACGTACACGACGGTTGCTCAAGTGATCGATATCATCAATCTCCGCTTTACCATTGGTTAAACGTACTAAGTATTTAATAATGGAAATAATATCTTGCTTCGTCAATACTGATTTATCAAGAGGTAAATCCAAATTAAGTTTACGGTTGATTTTATAACGTCCAACTTCTCCTAAGTCATATCGCTTATCAGAGAAGAACAATTTATCGATAATACCACGTGCAGTTTCATCATCTGGAGCATCACTACCTCTTAATTGACGATAGATATGTTGTACCGCTTCAAGCTCAGAGTTGGAAGTATCTTTGTTTAAGGTATTGTAGATAATTGAATAATCACCACTTACTTCTTCTTTCTGAAGGAAAACGGTTGGGATACCCATATCCATAATCATTTCAGCGCTTTCTTCATCTAAGATATTGTCACGGTCTAAAACGATTTCATTACGTTCGATGGTTACTACTTCACCGGTATCTTCATCTACGAAATCTTCAGTCCAACTACGTAATACGCGCGCGGCTAGTTTACGGCCAATATGGTTTGCTAACGTTTTCTTATCAACTTTTACTTGATCAGCCATTCCGAATAATTCAAGAATGTCTTTATCCGTTTCATAACCTATTGCACGTAACAATGTAGTTACAGGAAATTTCTTTTTACGATCGATGTAAGCATACATTACATTGTTGATGTCTGTAGCAAACTCCATCCAAGCACCTTTAAACGGAATCACGCGTGCCGAGTAAATCTTTGTACCGTTGGGGTGTACACTTTGCCCAAAGAATACGCCAGGAGAACGATGTAATTGAGAAACTACAACTCGTTCTGCTCCATTGATTACAAAAGTTCCTCTCGGAGTCATGTAAGGAATATTACCTAAAAACACATCTTGAACGATTGTTTCAAAGTCAACGTGCTCTTCATCATTACAGCTCAATTTCAATTTCGCTTTTAATGGAACGGAATAGGTCAATCCGCGATCCATACACTCTTCAATGGTATAACGAGGTGGATCTACGAAGTAATCCAAAAACTCCAACACGAAAATGTTACGGGTGTCCGTAATAGGGAAGTTTTCATTAAACACATTAAACAAGCCTTCGTTATTGCGCTTATCCGGTGTTGTTTCTAATTGGAAAAAATCCTTGAACGATTGCAACTGTATCGCAAGCAAGTCCGGTGATTCTGCTACATCATGTAGCTTTCCGAAGTTGAAGCGGCCAGACGCCGTCTTTTTTTTAGGTATAGCCATAGTATTTTAATACTCCTTTTTACAAACGACAATTCCCCGCACGATAGACATAGCCTATCATACAGGTCAGTTCTTTTAATTAATAAAATAAGTTCAATAAGATATTGTGCACAGCTGGTTCCCGAAAAGGGAGTGCAAATATAGAAAGATTTTGACTAAATATCAAAAAATATTCCAAAAATTAGACTGTTAATAAATAAATAACAGTTTGATTTTCGCACAAAAC
Source organism: uncultured Taibaiella sp. (assembly GCA_937871155.1). Classification (GTDB taxonomy): domain Bacteria; phylum Bacteroidota; class Bacteroidia; order Chitinophagales; family Chitinophagaceae; genus JAFIGV01. The sequence goes on from CALMXV010000055.1 coordinate 1,614, forward strand.
AAAACAATAAAATTATAGCCTTTATCTTTAGACTTCAAAAAAAAATTATGACTGATATTCAGGAACTAAAGATACTTAATACAGACTACCTTACTCACAATGTAAAAAGATTTGTTGTAGAAAAACCGGAAGGTTGGATTTATGCCCCAGGGCAAGCTACCCATCTAGCCGTTAATATTCCCGGGTGGACCGATAAATGGCGCCCATTTACATTTACCTCGTTACAAGCTTGGGATAATCTAGAATTTATTATAAAAATTTATCCTGAAAATGGTGGTGTCACCAACCAATTAGGGAAATTAAATGCCGGAGCTTCGTTATTGATGAAAGATGTTTTTGGAACGATCTCCTATAAAGGTCCAGGTATTTTCATTGCCGGTGGCGCAGGCATCACACCGTTCTTAGCCATTTTTAGAGCTTTATATTATAGTGGAAATATGCGCAATGTTGGCCTTATTTATTCCAACCATTACCATGAAGATGTGATTTTACATAACGAGTTAACCCAAATGCTGGGAAACGGATATGCTAATATTTTTACAAGAGAAGGAGTAGTTGGATTCACGGAGCGAAGAATAGACAGAAAATTTTTAATTGAAACTATTAGAGATTTCGATTCTAGATTTTATGTGTGTGGACCAAACTCTTTTGTGAATGATATCACAGGGCACCTTACAGAATTAGGCGCAAAATCTGATTCAATTGTTATTTAATCTATTACAAGATTTACCTAAATTAAAACTACAACCCAAAAGCTATTGAACAATTGCTTTTTTAATGGTCACTAGGAAATTAGATTAACACCAATTTATGTCGTAAGATCTTAACTTTATCCTTTTGCACAAGCAAAAAGAAACGCGTTATGAGCCAGCATATTCAATTACCCATTGCATTTTCTGAGCCGGCACAGCTAGTACTTTATCTACGCTATGGCGACCCTCGTAAGCCGGGTTGGGAAGAGCGATGGATGACAGAATGGGCCATCCAATCTAGATTCAGATGGTTTCCTAAAAATAAACTCTATCTCCATTCTCAATTTAAGAATATCTTGGAAAAAGTATTTTCTCAACTAGAAGTATTAGGACTACAAAATGAAATAGCCAAAGTCTCAAAATGCTTTGATAAGAAAACGGATTCAAAAGGGGTATTATCCGTACATGCTTGGGGAGCAGCTTTAGATATTTTACCTCAAAAACAATACACTAATATGGCTAAATGGAGTCAGCCGTTCCTAAAAGTATTTCAGGATTATCACATTTGGTGTGGCCAAACTTCTGTTCAAGCCCCTCAAAACTTTCATCAGTTTTGCCTTGTACCTTCTGAGCCTAACGTTTCTCATTAGAGTAATTTTGGTGATAAAATGTCAATTATATTGTAACCTTTCTGCCCATTACCTACCCAAATGGAAAACAATCTTTATCAAAGTTGCATAAATTAGAACATCAATTTCTCAAAAAATAATACAATCACATGAAGTGCAAAAATCTTATCTTATTCATATTCTTATATTTAACATCGAATTATTCATATACTACTTCAGCTCAAATAGCCTATTATAATACAGAAACCTTCTGGAGTAATGTAAAATTATTGAAACCGGAAGCCATCCAAAGTTTACCCCCTATTGATACTGCAGCGATTATTGCGACGAATAGAAAGTACAAAAAAAACGAGCTTAGATTTCTCACCGATGAATACGAAGGTGGTATTCGATATTTTTTTGTTTTTGTAAAGAAAGGTCAGTGGGAAGTACTACCGGTTTCGAGTCTAAGTACCGCAACCCAACTTTTGCCTAATAAAAACAAGGATTGGGTGATTTACACAGAAGGGATGGGTAAGCTATTTACTACTTCTATGGATAGAGCATTTCAAATGAATGTTCAGTATGGAGTCAACGTGATATTGCTAGACTATCCTAGTATTAGCTCGAAGTATAAAAGAACAAGAAATTACTACTTCGCTAAAAAGCATGCAGAAATATCTTATAAAGACTTTTCTCCTGTAATTGATTCTATAAAAATACTTCGTCAACAACAAAAAATGGGTAAGGGAAAACTTAATTTATTTTTTCATAGTATGGGAAATATCGTTTTAGAAAAATTAGTCATAGAAAATAAATTCGCGGCTATTAATAATTCGAAATGGGTAAATAATTTGATATTAAATGCAGCTTGTGTTCCTCAACGAAACCATAGTTCTTGGTTGAATAAAATCAATTTTTCAAAAAGAACTTATGTATTGTATAACCCTAACGACTATACTTTAAGCGGTGCCTATTTTATGAGTAAACGACAACAACTTGGGATGAGAGTCAATTATCCACTAAGTAAACAAGCACAATATTTCAATTTTGAGACAATTGTAGGGGATCGCCATAGCAACTTTTTAAACCTACGAGGATATCCACCACAACCAAAAGCCGCCATTCATTTTTATAATATTTTGTTACATGGAGAACCTATAAATGTGAACGATACCAACAACTTCAAAATTTCAACTTATCGAAAAATTGGATGGGATATCCTGCCTATATAATTTTATGTTCATTTTGTTATTGTTAAAAATGTCCGAAACACAAATCATTCCCTTTAAAACTACCAAAGCCTGGCGGACTTGGTTGGAGAAAAATCAAGAACAACAAGAAGGTATTTGGATGCAAGTATTCAAAACCAACTCTGGCATTGAATCTATAAAAATTACCGAAGCTTTATACGAAGCTCTTTGCTATGGGTGGATTGATGGGCAACGAAAAAGTTATGACGATTATTCTTATCTTCAAAAATATACCCCTCGAAGAGCACAAAGTATTTGGTCCAAACGAAATATAGGTTTGGTAGAAAAGTTAATTGAGGCAGGCAAAATGACCCAACGAGGTTTTGAAGAAATTGAAAAAGCCAAAGCTGATGGACGATGGGCAAGAGCTTACGATTCGCATACTACCATGCAAGAGGATACTGAATTTTTAAAAGAATTGAAAAAATTTAAAACGGCTTTAGATTTTTACGATTCGCTAAACAAGACTAATAAATTTGCTATCAACTTTCGGCTTCAAACTGCAAAAAAAACAGAAACTAAAGTCAAACGTATAAATGAGATTGTACAAATGATGAAAGAAAGGAAGAAGTTTCATTAAGATGTATATTACCAAAATATAAAATTCTACATTTCATTATAAATCCCAAAGACGATAATCTAATTAACCTTTTCCCCCCATCTAACGTAAGAAAGAAGATAAGACAAAGTGTGATTGCATTTTTGTGCCGTTGTTGGTGTTATCACCAACAACCTATAGAATTCTGCATCTATTTTTCTTACTCTCTCGTTGGTCATAAGACCAACAAGGTCGGAAGGTATAATCTCTTTATTGGCAAAAGATAGCTTGAATTTCAAAGACTCCTCTTCTATTGCTACGCCGTTCGATCAATACACCAATATTCAACTTTTTAATTTGACAGCGGAACTTGATTTAACAGCTATTAATCTATCTGAAATACATCCGTTACATTAGCGACTTTAATAGCTACTAATAGCATTTTTCTAAAAAAATTTTTATCATTATACCTTAAATATAAAATATGCTATTACTTCAGGTAGATCAAATGCTTTCTAAAAGCAATGTTTGGATGGATAAAATCAAAGAAGTAGCCTTTGATTATTCTCCAAGAATTATAGGTGCCATCCTTGTTTATTTAGTGGGAAATTTTGTGATTAATAAATCAGCGAGCTTAATTCGTACTTTATTAATAAAGAGAAACTTTGATTCATCATTACAAACATTTTTACTCTCTATTTATAAAGTAACACTGCTTATTCTGATGTTCTTAGCAATTGCCGGTATGATCGGGATTGACATCACAGGTTTTGCTGCGTTACTTGCCGGTGTAGGTATAGCTATTGGTGCAGCATTAAATGGCTCATTAGGCAACTTAGCAGGAGGTGTGATGTTGATGATATACAAACCTTTTAAGGTTGGTGATATCATAGAAGCTCAAGGGTGTATGGGTGTGGTGCAAGAGATTGGTATTTTTGGTACTACCATTCTTTCTCCTGAAAACAAAACCATCATCATACCCAATGGTGGCTTATCAACAGGTGTTATTACCAACTTTAATACCCATGGAAATTTAAGAGTGGATTTAATGATGGCTATTGCAGCAAGTCAGGATATAGATAAGGCTAGAGAAGTGGCTATCGAAGCTATCAAACAGCACCCAACAGTACTATCATCACCGGCTCCTGAAGTGAATGTACTAAAAGTAGGTGATGGTATGGTGCAACTTGCCATTCGTCCCTATACTACACAATCGAACTATTGGGATGTATATTTTGGAGTGCAAGAACGTGTGAAAAAAGCTTGGGATGCAGCAAGTGTACAAGCGCCCATCCCCACTCATATTGCCATTAATAAATAACGACAGCAATCTTAGTTTTATATAAATGTCTTGCTTCATTCATAGCAAGGCATTTTTTATTTTTCCAAACTGAATAGACTATCCACAAACTCATATTTGTTGAAAATTTGTAAGTCTTCCATTTTCTCTCCTACACCAATATATTTCACTGGAATCTTAAATTGATTGGCAATAGCTAAAACCACACCACCTTTAGCAGTACCATCTAGCTTAGTAACTGCTATAGCGGAAACATCAGTAGCCGCTGTAAAATGCTTGGCTTGTTCTAATGCATTTTGTCCGGTACTACCATCTAAAACTAACAATACTTCGTGCGGAGCCTCAGGCATTTTTTTGCCTATCACTCTACGAATTTTTGATAGCTCGTCCATTAAATGTAATTTATTGTGAAGCCTTCCTGCAGTATCAATAATAACGACATCAGCATCCCGAGCTATGCCACTAGCTACTGCATCAAAAGCCACTGAGCTTGGGTCACTACCCATTTCTTTTTTAACGATGGGCACTTCTACCCGTTCACTCCAAATAGTAAGCTGGTCAACAGCTGCAGCCCGAAACGTATCTGCTGCCCCAAGGATTACAGATTTCCCATTTTTCTTAAAATTATGTGCTAGTTTCCCAATGGTTGTCGTTTTCCCTACACCATTTACGCCTACTACCAAAATCACATAAGGTTTCTTCCCTTGTGGTAATTCAAAACTGGCAAACTCGTTGGATTGGGCATCGGTCAACATCCCCATTATTTCTTCTTGTAAGATGGCGTTGAGCTGTGCAGTGCCTACATATTTATCCTTTGATGCTCTAGCCTCAATTCGTTTGATGATTGCTACTGTCGTATCAATGCCTACATCTGCGGCTACTAATGCATTTTCCAACTCATCTAAAACCTCTTCATCTACC
>CALMXV010000056.1 GCA_937871155.1 uncultured Taibaiella sp.
TAAAACCTTTGGCAAACAAGGTCCAGGTCAGTCAGGGTTTTTAGTAGGTTATAATGGCGGGAGAACATTAGTTCATGAGTTAGGGCACTTCTTCGAGTTATCACATATTTGGGGAAATACTCCATCCGGCTCTGGTAATTGCAATGATGATGATGGTATCAACGATACACCGAAACAAGAAAAAGACAACAGCGGATGTCCTAGTTTTCCTATTCCAAATTGTACCAATAGCAACGGCGGAGAAATGTTTATGAACTATATGGATTATGTTTATGATAATTGTTACAAGATGTTTACAATTGGACAAGCCTCAGTAATGAATGCAGATGTATCTACTCCTAGCGGTTATGCTTATTCCTTATCACAAAATCCTCAGTTGTTACAATATCCTACAGCAATCAACACCATTAAAAACGACCAAGCCTTCTTTGTTTTTCCTAATCCTGCTACTAACAGAATTACCATTCAGGTAACTGAAATTAGTAAATTAGAAAAGATTACTATCTCCAATATCATGGGACAAATTGTGAAACAAAAAGTCCTCAATAATTCTCAAGAAAAAATTCAAGAATTTGATTTAGCTGAATTGCCTAAAGGAGTTTATGCTATTCAATGTATCTTTGCCAACGGTCAACTGACGAAGAAAATAATATTACAATGATGCAGCAACATCCTCGATTAGAAGAACTATTCCAACAATCCACTTTAGATAAAAATTTAAAAAACATAGCCGAAAAAATAGTTCAGCAACAACGCCTTTCCGAAGAGGATGGCGTTTTGCTTTTTGAGAAAGGCGAACTCGGTTTTGTAGGTGCTTTAGCCAATCATGTAAGAGAAAGGCTTCATGGAAATAAAGTTTATTTTAATAGAAATTTTCATATTGAACCTACCAACGTATGCGTATATACTTGTAATTTCTGCTCCTACTCTCGTCAATATAAACATCGTGATGATGGATGGGAATTGACCAAAGAACAAATGCTGGATATCGTAAGAAAATATGAAGGGCAGCCAGTAACTGAAGTACATATTGTAGGCGGTGTGCATCCTAAAATGAACTTAGAATTCTTTTGTGAATTGATAAGTGACATAAAAGCGCTCCGACCGGATATTCATATAAAAGGATTTACTGCCGTTGAGTTGGATTATATGTTTCGCAAAGCCAAACTAAGCATTAAAGAAGGGTTACAACAACTTAAAACAGCAGGTTTGCAATCGTTACCTGGTGGTGGTGCAGAAATTTTTCATCCAGAAGTAAGACAACAAATATGTGCAGATAAGGTAGATGCTGAAGGATGGTTGGCAATACATGAAACTGCTCATCAACTTGGAATGCATAGCAATGCCACCATTCTTTATGGTCATATTGAAAACTATCAACATCGTATAGATCATTTAAGTCAGTTAAGAGCTTTGCAAGATAAAACAAGTGGGTTCAACTGTTTCATACCGCTTAAGTTCCGCAATGTAGATAATGATATGAGTCAAGTACCGGAAGTGTCTGTAATAGAGGACATGCGCTTCTTCGCTATATCAAGATTGTTTTTAGATAATTTCAAAAACTTAAAAGCTTATTGGCCGATGCTAGGAAGACAACAAGCACAACTATCGCTGTCCTTTGGAGTAAATGATTTAGATGGTACTATTGATGATACAACGAAAATCTATTCTATGGCTGGTGCTGAAGAACAAACTCCCGCAATGAGTACAGATGAACTTTGTGACCTCATTACAGCAGTTCACAAGACGCCGGTAGAAAGAGATACGGTATATAATGAAATTAGAGTTTATGATACTAACCCTGTTGCCATCAATTAATATTTAAAGGATTCCCACATTGAGTAAGGTTTTCCTGTTTCTTATTTGTTTGTTTTTACCCATAAGCTTATTAGCTCAAACCACTGTGGATAAGTCTTTGGTAAAGATGAAGCCACCAAGAGCTTTTCATCAGGAGATACGATTAGGGGGTGGTTACTACACTTATCCGCTAGTCAATGAGATCAGCTTTACCAAAGAAAAAGAACGAAATTTATTTCAAGCAAACACGCCTCAAAGTAATGGGGTTTATGCATTAAGCTTTTTCGGGTTTGTGAATAAAGAATGGAATATCGGTATCCACTTGAGTTTAGAAAATTTGCAGGGGTCGATTCATAGACAAGTCTTCGATTCAGCATTGCATGATACCATCACAGCTACTACAGTTTACAAAGTAAAAGCAATCAGCATTTTTCCTACTGCATATAAGTATTGGCGACAGTCTAAACATTTAAATTTATATAGTGGTGTAGGTTTAGGTATTACTCTTAAGAGCTATGACTTATCAGGGAATCTTGATATCGGCAGAACAGAAGATACGAAATTGGGCTTGGCTTTTCAGGTAATTGCTTTAGGTGTCCGTTTAGGGAATCAATATGCTGGTTTTGCAGAATTAGGTTTCGGAAATATAGGAATTTTACAATTGGGTTTTAGTGCAGGATTCTAAAACTAAATCATCTAAATGATGATGAAAATCAATAATTAACCACATTTTTTTCTCAACAAATTATTTTATTTTTGACGGGTCGTATGTTCAAACATAAGCTCTCTCAACCTTACTTGTTAATACTAGTAATATGCCTAGTAGTATTAGCTACCACTTATCTTTTTAGTATCAATAGCCGAGACAATAACGGTAAAATTACAGCGCTAAAAATTGATGAAAATACAACTTCCATAGCCACTTTAAACAGTAGTAAAGACTATCTATACTTAGCTGAAAACGCTTATCAACATTACTTAGCAGCCCCTCAAGCTGTATATAGAGATAGCTTCTTAATGTATCTTGAATCTTTTGTAGCAGCTATAGATAAGGCAGGAGTTCTCAATAATAGCGGGTCGGATAAATTGTCCATTGACATCCAACAACGTGTTGCATTATCTCAAGCTATTGTACAATTAAAACAAGTTGCAGATGAGTTATTGGCAAGTGCTTTACAAGATTCTGTATTTGGGGGTTCTGGATATGTTACTATTTCTAGCAAACAAACTGACCGACTCATCAAATCCTATTTTTCAAACACCAATGATACTATTAAGTTTGTACCTATAAAGGAAAAGAAAACCCTGTTTAAAAAAATTACCTCCATTTTTAAAGAGGAAAAAGATAGTATAGCAGCTATTAACTCAAGTTCTACTCAATCAGCAACGACTAGTGACAGTACCAGCACCATCAGCTTAAATCAACAACAAAAACAAAGACAAGTCAATCGCTCCCTTCAAATATATTTTAAAAGCCTTCTTCAGAAAGAATTACAAGTACGGAAAGAAATTGACCAAAAAACAAAACAATCTGCCTTACTCAACCAAACTATCTTTAATAACCTTCAACATGAAATTGCCGGCATCACCCAAACGCTCAACCAGCAACAGTTGCAAGATAGTAAGCTCTCCATTTCACAATATCAACATGCTAATAAATATCAGCATAACTTATTTACTATTGCTTTAGTGATTATCTCAATCTTAATCTTACTATTAGGATATAAAATTTCTACAACTCGTAAATATGAAAAAAGTATTCTTTCAGATAAACATCAAGCGGTTGCCTTATCTGAAATGAAGAGCTCTTTCCTTAATACGATGAGCCATGAAATCAGGACGCCTTTGACAGCGGTTATAGGATTTGCGGACTATATCCAAACAAAAGGAATAGATGAGAACACGATTGATTATATACGCAACATCAAGTACGCATCAGACCATTTATTAGAAACGGTAAATGATGTACTAGAATTTTCCAAAATCGAAAGTGGAAATATTGAATTAGTAGAAGAAGTATTTTCAATTCAGGAGTTGATACAAAACACCATCAACACACTGAAGCTACAAGCCGAGAAAAAACAAATTACCTTAACATTAGATTCGTCTATTCCTAAAGATGCTACTTTAAAAGGAGATGCATTTCATATTCGTCAGATCATTTATAACCTCATCAACAATGCCATCAAGTTTACCGATAAAGGTGGTGTAACCTTTAAGGCATCACTACAGCAAGTTGAGGGCAACAAAGTACATTTCAATTTTCAAGTAATAGATACAGGGAAAGGTATCAGCAAGGAAGCAATAGACGAGGTATTTAAAGAGTTCGTTCAAATCCGTGATGCTCAGAAGAAGACCAACAAGCAAACAATGGGTAGTGGACTTGGTTTAGCCATCACAAAAAAACTCATAACCCTTTTAGGTGGTGCCATTCAACTAACTAGCAAGCTAGGTAAGGGTTCTACGTTTACAGTAAGTATTCCCTTGACCAAGGTAGCACCTCAAAAAGTACATTCGGATACAACAAAAATTACCATCAACAACTCTATGTTTGCCGGCAAACGTGTATTGTTAGCTGAAGACTCTGAACCTATCATCATACTTACCTTAGCTATTCTCAAAGAGATGAAACTAGAAGTGGATGTAGCAAAAAATGGAGAGGAAGCTTATAATAAGTATCAGCAAAATAAGGCTGCTTATGACTTTATCTTAACCGATATTGAAATGCCTATTTTGAACGGACATGAAATGGCTGCAAAAATTAGAACCACCAATAAAGACATTTGTATCATAACGATGACTGCTCACACAGCTCCTGAAGCCTATGAACAATATAAGGAATATGGTATCAATACCGTTATCACAAAGCCTTTCAAGAAAGAAGATATCATCAGAGTTTTTGCGGAATGCTCTATGGCTGCCCTAAATTCCAAAACCAAAAATGAAGAAAATTATTATTTATCCAATAATAATTGATGGACGGGGGAAATTTATCATCCTTATAACTAGTAATGAATTTATCTTTAATCAGTATTAAAGACTTTTGTACATGCAGCAATTGCTTCAATTAAAAAACATATCCAAAAGCTTTGTAGCACAAAAAGCTATTGAAGACTTAAGTATATCCATTCCTCAAGGCAGTATCTTCGGATTATTAGGACCCAATGGCGCAGGCAAGACTACCCTACTCCGTATCATCACAGGTATTTTCATGGCTGATGAAGGCGAAGTGCTGTTGGACGGACAACCTTTTGATGCCATCAATGATGTAGGAATGATTGGCTACATGCCGGAAGAAAGAGGGCTCTATAAAAAAATGAAAATTGGCGAGCAAGCACTTTATTTAGCACAATTGAAAGGTATGTCCTATGCAGATGCTTCTGAAAAATTGAAACATTGGTTTGTGAAACTAGGTATGGAAAGTTGGTGGAATAAAAAAGTAGAAGACCTGAGCAAAGGCATGAGCCAAAAGCTACAGTTTGTAACTACCGTTTTGCATCAGCCTAAGCTCATCATCTTAGATGAACCTTTTAGTGGTTTAGACCCGGTTAATGCCAACTTGATAAAAGATGAAATTTACAGTTTAGCCAAGCAAGGAAGCACCATCATTTTCAGCACCCACAGAATGGAGCAGGTAGAAGAAATATGTGATCAAATCATGTTGATGAATAAAGGGAAAAATATTTTGAATGGAACTGTAGCAACCGTCAAACAACACTTTAAAGAAAATCTTTTTTCCCTACTAGTACAAGAAAAACCGGAACGACTTTTTGCCAACTCTTTTGATATCATCAACGAAACAGCTAATGGCTATATCGTAAAGCTTCATGAAGGGGTGAAGTCTAATGAAATCCTGATTCAGGTAATAAATCAAGGGGTTACAGTAACCGCTTTTCACGAAGTACTACCTACTTTAAATGAAATCTTTATTAAACTGGTAGAGAACACACCTACTGCCAGAAAATTTGAAGCATCCCTTTAATACTACATCCACATGAACAAAATACTGCTAATAACTAAGCGCGAATACCTCACTCGTATCCGAAACAAAACATTCCTATTATCTACTTTTTTGACACCAATTTTTATGGTGGGTGTCATTGCAGTCAGTATATATTTTTCTCAAAAAAACGATGAGAAAGTTACCATTGCTGTGTATGATGAAAGTAATTTATTTGCCTCCAAATTAGAAAGTGGAAAGAACATTACTTATAAATCTGTTGCAAAAGATATCATTGACTCCATACGTTCTGGCAAAGAGCTAGAAGCCTATAATGGTGCTCTATACATCCCTCCAATAGCTATAGAAAACCCTAAAGGTGTCAGCTACTACTCCGCTTCTCAACTAGGCATATTTACCGCCGAGCAAATAGAAGATGACCTCAATAACGTGCTGGAACAGGAACGTATGATTCAAGCAAAAATAGACACAGCACAATTGAGCTTGATAAAGAAAAACCCTATTAGCCTCAAGCAAAATGTAACCGCAGCTGATGGCAATTCTCAGCAAGCCAGTTCCGGTATTTCTTATGCAGTTGGTTATTTATCCGGCTTTTTGATTTACATGATTATGTTTATTTACGGTGCTATGGTGATGCGAGGTGTGATGGAAGAAAAAATCAATAGAATTGCAGAAGTCATGGTGTCTTCTGTAAAACCTATTCAACTGATGATGGGTAAAATATTAGGTATCGGTGCTGTGGGACTTACACAGTTTTTAATTTGGGTGATACTCATGTTTATCGGCACCAGTCTGTTAGGAGCTTCGGGTTCACCTAATAGTTTGACGCAGCTACAAGACATGGGCGGAGCCTCTCCATCAGCCGTTGAAGCCCTACAAGAAGGGATGAAATCAACCGTCGGTCAACTTAATATTCCTCTCATTCTTGGAATGTTTTTGTTTTATTTTATTGGTGGCTACTTACTTTATGCATCGTTGTTTGCTGCAGTAGGCAGTGCTGTCAACGAAGACCCTCAAGATGCACAGTCGATGATGTTTCCCATTACCATCCCCATCATTTTATCATTCATTATGATGAGCCCGGCAATAGCCAACCCTACAGGGCCTATTGCTACTTGGTTTAGCATTATTCCTTTTACTTATTGTTGTGGCACGAGAACTGTTTTTACGGCG
>CALMXV010000057.1 GCA_937871155.1 uncultured Taibaiella sp.
ACTCTGCGTGGGCTTCTCCATACAGCCTCTCATGATTGCTGAAGGCATAATACGGGGCTACTTGAAAGCCTTCTAAATAAGAAGTAGCCACTCCTAGCTGGTTACCTTGTATATGATTGAGGTCGGGAATACCCACAAATCGACTATTCAAAAAACCACCGACAGCAACATGATAACCCAGATTGCCTAAGAGTCGAAGCCCTATATCATCTCGCACACCAATACGCCATTTATCAAAGTCTGTTTTGCTATTAAAAATATTGGGTATTCCTTTTTCATAGCTGATAGAAATGGTAGGATAGTTGCTACCCATTGGCCTTAGAAAGTCAGGATATTTCACATAAGTAAACCCAGGTTGATAAGAGGCACTCAGCTTGATAACAGCAGCATGGTGCGATTGCCAATGATACCCAATTAACTCTGTTGGTAAATTATCCGAAAACCCTCCAACATTCGATTTTGCAAAACATGTAAAGTCGGTGTTTTGTAATGGATGTCTTTGTTGGTATTGAAAACTGCTGTTGATTGAAAATCCATTCCCAAAATTTCTATTGATAAAAAGACTTCCCCCTACACGCTCATAAAGTTTCAAATAATTTTTTCTATAAAAAAGTGTACTGACCGTGTTATAAAATGGAGGAATAGGATTGTAGGGATTAAATTGAAACACATAACTACCACCTTCTACACCGAAAAGCCATCCTCTTGTCTGCCATTCCCTATGATTCATAACATAATTAACACGAGCTATGGCATTGAAATGGGCGTTCGAAAAGCCATATCGCAAGGCTACTACACCATTAAAGTGACGAAAGCTATCTACCTTTTTACGCATGGAAATGCGAGGAGCTACATTCCATCCTTCAAGGGTATTGAAATTGACTATGCCTGTGAGCAATGCATTGGTGCTAAGTGAAAAATTGTTGTGTTTACTACGGTAGCTATAGCCGTTGGACAGTAAGTCTCCTACATTAAACCGATTGTTTCTTCTACGAAGACTGTCCAAGCGCAAAGGATTTTCTTCTACTAAACGGATGCTATCTTTCTTGAAATAATCTTTGACTTCATCCTCTTCTAAAGGTATGTATCGGTACTGATTCCAATAGCTGCTATCTTTTTTATTGGCGTCACGGTCATACTCACTTACAATCTTTTTGTTAAAGATTGAGTCAGGAATGGCACCATTAATTTTTTGATTATTATATACCGTTACAATGTTGCCAACTAAATCAAAGCCCATCAATTTAAGATTAAAGAAAATTCCTTGATGTTTGATGACCCATTCATCATTCTTAAGTGGAATGTAGGCTTGATTGATTCTTATGGTGTCCACCATTTGGATATTAGCAGTTTGGGTAGCTTGTAAGTTCAAGCTATGAATGCCCCATTCATCATCTATGATATACAAAGTACCTGTAAACAGCGGCTCGTACAGCCTTTTAGGCGTTACCGATATTTTATAAACAGTATGGCTACCTTCTTTAAAATCTCCTTCCAACTTGTACTTATAAAAGCCCAATGCTCCATCGCTTATCGGCGATATCATACCTCTTGGGTCTATCTGAGTAGATATTTGAATATTGTTTTGGTAGAAATTTATTACTTCTGGAAACTGTGAGAAGCCTAGCCCATTGGGGTTTCCACTTTCTCGTACCGAATGAATAATGGTTTTTTCTTTACCGTCTTGAGTATAATAGGTGGCTTGTTCTTCAAATTGACTTAAGATTCCTTTACCTGAACTATCAACCCCCATATCGGAAGCTGAAACATCTATTCCTAAAATCGACTTGGGTACTTCTCTGCTACGTACCGTTGCTTTTGCATAGATTCCGGTTTCAAAAGTCTTAATCTGATTGAGATGAAATTTTCTACGAGCAATTACTTTTCGCATGATATACACCGCAGGATCGTCGGTTGACTTTACCACATATTCTTTCATCTTCAACTCTTCTTGAGCTAAAGAAAAATTATGGGTGATAATTTCATTGTCTTTTATAGATAACTGAAATTGACTCTGCTGATAGCCCATGTATTGAGCTATTGCAGTATGATTTCCATCAGGAACTTCTAATACAAATACCCCATCAGCGTTAGCGCTCGTACCTATGGTAGTGCCTTTGATAAATACGATAGCAAAAGAAAGAGGCTGCCCTTGTTTATCCGTTATCTTTCCTTTGAAAGTACCAGCAGCTACCGATAAGGAAAGTAATATGAGTAAGGAAGTAAAAGAATATTTCATGCAGTAGTAAATAGAAAAACGTTTGAAAATACTACTTCAAGGCTTAATTGAAAACTTTAATAACAATCAAAGGTATCTTTTAACAAGATGCTAGAGAAAGGAGCACCATTGTTGAATTTCAAGACTTAAAACAACCCGAACAATTCAGCATCAATTCGCTTTACGATATCGGCAAAGTCTTCTTCATTTTCAGCAAAATTGTTGTTGTCGATGTCAATTGTAAGTAAGGGACCGTCTTTATAACCGCTTATCCATTTATCATAAAAACCATTTAAACGCTTTAGATAATCCAAGCGAATATTCTCTTCATATTCTCTTCCTCTTTTCTGAATTCTATCCACTAAAGCCGGTACGGATGCTTTAAGATAAATTAATAAATCCGGTGGGCTGGTCAAGCCTTTCAGCGTTTTGAAAAAGGTAAAATAATTTTCAAAATCTCTATTGGTCATCAAGCCCATTTCATAAAGATTGGGTGCAAAAATGTAAGCATCTTCATAAACTGTTCTGTCTTGAATCACTGTTTCTTTACCGCTTCTGATAGTGGTTAACTGGCTAATACGACTGTTGAGAAAATAGATTTGCAGATTGAACGACCAGCGGTGCATATCTTCA
>CALMXV010000058.1 GCA_937871155.1 uncultured Taibaiella sp.
CGTTTCTAAACGGTGTTTATTACATGGTCCATTTCCTTTGACTACATTCCAAAACTCCTCCCAATTGATAGCCCCAAATTCATAGTGACCCGTTGCTTCGTTCCATTTTAAGTCCTTGTCGGGGACTTCTAATCCTAAGATTTTGGTTTGCTCAACGGTTACATCTACAAATTTTTGGCGAAGCTCGTCGTTGGAATTGCGCTTGATTTTCCAAGCCATACTTTGTGCAGAATGAGGACTATCTGCATCTGTAGGCCCAAACATCATCAGAGCTGGCCACCACCATCTATTCAATGCATCTTGAGCCATCTTCTTTTGCACTTCTGTTCCTTTAGATAAGGTCAACATGATTTCATAGCCTTGACGTTGATGAAAACTTTCTTCTTTACAAACACGTACCATAGCACGTGCATAAGGCCCAAATGAAGTGCGGCAAAGCGGGACTTGATTCATAATAGCAGCACCATCTACAAGCCAACCAATAGCACCCATATCTGCCCATGTAATTGTTGGGTAATTAAAGATGGAAGAATATTTTGCTTTACCGCTATGTAATTGTTCGATCATTTCATCCCTGCTTATACCTAAGGTTTCTGCAGCACCATATAAATACAATCCATGCCCCCCTTCGTCTTGGACCTTTGCTAAAAGCACGGCTTTACGTCTAAGACTTGGGGCTCGAGTTATCCAATTACCTTCCGGCAGCATCCCTACGATTTCACTATGTGCATGTTGAGATATTTGTCGAATCAAGGTTTTACGATACTCATCCGGCATCCAATCACGAGGCTCAATGGCCTCGTCGTTTTTAATTTTCTGGTCGAAATATTCTTGAAAAGATTCTGGATTCATCTTTTTTTATTCTTTAGCTTTCAAATATAAGACTTCTAGGTCAGGATTAATAAAAACTACTTTTGCAATTCCTTGTTACGTAATGTATATACGGCATTCGCTTGATTAGTACAGGTTACTGTCAAATCATTTATACAAACATGTGCGGGCAAAGCAGCACTGTAGGAAACGATATGAGCAATATCGGCTGCTTGCAACGGCATAATATCTTCATACACTTGCTTAGCTTTGGTAGCATCTCCTTTAAACCGTACTAAAGAAAATTCTGTTTCTGCCATACCCGGATGTATCGCTGTAACCTTTATTGAAAATGGTAGTAAATCAATTCTCATAGCTTGACTAAGGGCATCTACTGCATGTTTGGTAGCACAATACACGTTACCATTTTTATAGGACATTTTTGCTGCTGTAGAACCTATGTTAAATATGTGAGGACAAGTAGATTTTTTCAACAATGGAATAACAGATTTAGTGATATACAACAACCCTTTCAAATTGGTATCTATCATACAATCCCAATCATCTAAAGCCCCTTCATCTATAGTAGCTAAACCTGCAGCTAGCCCTGCATTATTCACTAAAATATCAATGGGCTGTTCTTTTAGAGTAGCCACTGCTGCTTTTACAGCCTCCTTATCTCTTATATCAAAATTTAGTGTAGTTACAATTATCCCATAGGTTGTTTGCAACTCTTGTTGTAAGGCTTTTAATAAATTACTTCTTCTTCCTGTTATAATTAAGTCATGTTTTTCTGAAGCAAATTTTTCAGCAATAGCTTTTCCAAAACCAGAAGTAGCGCCTGTTATTAAAATAGTTTTCTTCATTTCTAGGTAAATAAATTGATTTAAAATTTCCAGTTGATATCAATAAAAAAATCCATCATAAAGATGGACTTTTTTATAAAAAGAATTCAATTGAATTATTGTTTATGAATTCGTATTGTTTGGAAGTTGGCATTATCTACCATATACTTAATCATATAAACCCCTGGAGCAAATGGCTTCATATTGATTTCAGTTTTTTTACCTAATGTAGGAGTAGTGAAAATCACTTTTCCCATCAT
>CALMXV010000059.1 GCA_937871155.1 uncultured Taibaiella sp.
CATTTTTTCTAATGACCGCCATTAGAAAATTCCGCTAATGACCGTTTTGGGATAATAAGAGGCAACCTAGTAATAGCTGCCTCTTGCATATTTATTCATTCTCTTGTTATTCATTTCTCATTACCACTACACCATCAAATACATCGATGAGTACCGGTTTTGATTTGTCAATTTCGCCTGAGATAATTTTTTTACTTAATAAATTGATGACATCTTTTTGAATCACTCTTTTTAGAGGTCGTGCTCCATACTGAGGGTCAAAGCCATTTTCTGTTAAGTAATCAATAGCATAGTCTGAAAAGCTGAGTTCGATACCTTGTTGCAACAATTGTTTTTCTAATCCTTTCAATTGTATTTTGATGATGCCTTTTATTTCTTTTTTCATTAATGGATGGAACATGATAATATCATCCACACGATTCAGAAATTCCGGACGCATTGTTTGCTTTAGTAAATCGATTACTTGCTCTTTAGTGCTTTCTACAATAGTATCCAGGTCTTTCTCTTTTAAGTCAGCAAAGTTTTCTTGAATGATGTGGCTGCCGGTATTGGAGGTCATAATAACAATGGTGTTTTTGAAATTTACCATTCGACCTTTATTATCAGTTAGACGACCATCATCCAATACTTGTAACAACACGTTGAAGGTATCTGGATGTGCTTTTTCTATTTCATCTAAAAGCACAACCGAATATGGTTTTCTTCTTACTGCTTCTGTCAACTGACCACCTTCATCATAACCGATATAACCCGGAGGAGCACCTACCAACCGACTCACACTATGTTTTTCCTGATATTCACTCATATCTATTCTCGTCATCATCGTATCATCATCAAACAAGACTTCGGCTAAAGCTTTTGCTAATTCTGTTTTCCCTACGCCAGTAGTACCTAAGAATATAAAAGAACCAATTGGTTTTCGAGGGTCTTGTAGTCCTGCTCTTCCTCTACGGATAGCATCTGCAACTGCGGTTATAGCTTCTTCTTGTCCAACAACTCGTTGATGTAATTCATCTTCTAGGTTGAGTAGTTTATCTCGTTCGCTCTTCATCATTCGCTGTACCGGAATGCCGGTTGCTTTAGCTACATTTTCAGCGATATCCTCAGCATCTACTTCTTCTTTTAGAAGTCGTTTATGCTGTTCATCCATTTCTGAAAGTTGTTTGCTTAATGCTTCTACTTTGGCTTCTTCTTCTTTTATTTTTCCATATCTAATTTCTGCTACTTTTCCGTAGTTGCCTTCACGCTCTGCTCTTTCAGCTTCTTGTTTATAGTGTTCTACTGATGATTTTGCATGATTGATGCTATCTACAATTTCTTTTTCACCCAGCCATTTAGCTTTCAAAGTATCTCTTTGTACTTTTTGCAAAGAAATTTCTTGATTCAATTGCTTGAGTTTCTCTTCATCATTTTCACGTTTGATGGCTTCTTTTTCAATTTCCAATTGACGTATTCTACGTTCCAATTCATCCAATTCTTCAGGCATTGAATTCATCTCAAGCTTTAGCTTAGCAGCACTTTCATCAATTAAATCGATTGCTTTGTCCGGCAAAAAACGATCGGTAATATATCGGTGCGATAATTCTACTGCTGCAATGATGGCTTCATCTTTTATTCTTACTTGATGGTGTGATTCATAGCGATCTTTCAATCCACGAAGGATAGAAACCGCATCTTCCATTGAAGGCTCATCTACCATTACTTTTTGGAAACGGCGTTCTAAAGCTTTGTCTTTTTCAAAATACTTTTGGTATTCATTTAAAGTAGTGGCACCTATCGCTCTCAGCTCACCACGAGCCAAAGCAGGTTTTAAGATATTAGCAGCATCCATAGCTCCTTCGCCACCACCACCGGCTCCTACTAGTGTATGGATTTCATCGATAAATAATACAATCTCACCATTGCTTTCAGCTACTTCTTTAATTACACCTTTCAGGCGTTCTTCAAATTCACCTTTGTACTTTGCTCCGGCAATTAGTAAACCCATGTCTAGGGCATAGATGATTTTTGATTTTAGGTTATCTGGTACATCTCCATTGATGATCCTATGTGCCAATCCTTCGATGATAGCGGTTTTTCCTACACCGGGTTCGCCTACTAGAATAGGGTTGTTTTTAGAGCGGCGCGATAGGATATGTAAGGTCCTTCTGATTTCTTCATCACGACCAATCACCGGGTCTAGCTTATTATTTTGAGCTAGTTGATTTAAGTTTTTAGCATAGCGTTGTAATGATTGATATTGCTGGTCGGAGGTTTGAGAGTTAACCGTAGATCCTTTTCTCAACTCTTTAATAGCAGTAATCAGCCCCTTCTCTGTAAGGCCTGCATCCTTCAAGAATTTTGAAGTTTCATCATTGGCATGTACGATACCAATTAATAAATGTTCGGGAGTAACAAACTCGTCACCAAATTCTTTTAAAGCAGCTCCTGCATGTAGTAAGACATTGTTGAGTTCTTTACTGATGTTTTGGGCAGGATTACTTTGTTGTTTAGGTAAGGCATTTAATTTCTCTTGTATTTTCTTATCTACAAAAGGAATGCTGACATTGTTCTTCTTTAATAAATACTGAATAGGACCTTCTTTGTCGTCTAACAAAGCTTTTAATAGATGCACAGTTTCTATTTGAGGGTGTTGCTCGTTGAAAGCAGTTTGTTGTGCTACTTGTAAAAGCTCTTGTGCTTTGATGGTGAAATTATTGAGGTTCATAAAATGGAATTGTTTTTAAATGTTTGATGAATCAGTTTACTCAAATCCTACTCCAAAATAGAAACAAGTGACAAGGTGACTTAAGTGACCGCAATAAACTGACAATAAGTTAGTTGCAAGAAGAAATTTCGGAAAAAATATCAGTTGGTTTTGTTGACTACTATCAAATATTCCTTTCAGAGAATAATTAGAAAGTCATTGGAATGTACTCGTTTGTAAATATTGTTGTCCGAGAAAATCTAAAAAGTTCAATAATTTCCTGTGCAACCCTT
>CALMXV010000060.1 GCA_937871155.1 uncultured Taibaiella sp.
AGGAATCAATGGCGCCGTTATCAATTCTCCCTTCAAAGCCCGGGTGAAGTAATACCTGAAGATGACCAACGAAATACTGATTTCTCTATTGCTTCTGTAAGCTTAGAAGAAAATAGCGATCGCACACCGGTACCTTATGTATTACCACCGGGAGTAAATCGTCAACAACAATCTGTATCTAGTGGACAAAATATCCAACTCAATGAGCAGTCTTTATCAATGCAAGTATGTGGACTAAGAGATGGCGATGCAAGAGCTGTATATAAGGAGGTAGGTGTAGATATGCGTCAGTTTGGACGACTTAGAATGTTTATTCATGCGGAATCAGTAGTGGACAAAGCTCCATTAAAAGATGGCGATATCCGAGCAATCATAAGAATAGGTAGCGACTTTATCAATAACTATTATGAATATCAAATCCCTCTGAAGATAACCACGCCGGGTACTAGAAATCCTGATGATGTATGGAAGTTGGAGAATCGTTTAGACTTAGCATTAGATGATTTTATTAAGCTGAAAGCTAATCGTGATAATAGTGGTCAACCCATATTTGTTCCTTATCAAGAAGTAGATAGCAAAGGAAATACGATGGTAGTCATCGGTCGTCCTAATATTGGAGATGCTAAAACTATAATGATGGGAGTTTACAATCCTAAGAAAACAACTCAAACCCCAGCTGACGATGGTATGGATAAATGTGCAGAGATATGGTTTAATGAACTTCGCATGACCGGGCTCAATGAAAAACCTGGCTATGCAGCAAGTGGTAAATTAAATATTCAAATGGCAGACTTGGGTAGCATACGCCTATCCGGTAGTATGCATACTCAAGGCTATGGTAATATTGATCAAAAATTGAATCAACGGTTTCGTGATAACTTCTATCAATTTGATGGTTCCACCAATTTGAATCTTGGAAAGCTATTACCTCAAAATTGGGGCGTGCAATTGCCGGTGTTTATTGGCTATTCACAGAACGTAAGTAATCCTCAATTCGACCCTTATGATTTGGATGTGAAAATGAAAGATCGGTTAAATGCCATCAGTGATAAAGAACGAAGAGACTCTACCAGAAAAGCGGCTCAAGATTATACCGATATTACTAGTTTCAACCTATCAAACGTACGCATATTGGGCAACCCTGCTAAGCAACCTAAAATGCTTATGCCATGGAATGTGAAAAATTTTGACCTCAGCTATTCCTACAATCGTCAGTTTAAAAGAAACTCATTGATACAAGGAGATGAGTTAGTCAATCAAAAATTAGGCCTTGGCTATACTTATACCTTCAAAGTAAAACCGATTGAGCCTTTTAAGAAAATGATTAAGTCGAAATCTAAATGGTTTTCCCTTATAAGAGACTTTAATTTTACTCCACTACCAAGCAACTTCACGTTCCGTACGGACTTGAATCGAATAGTAGATGAGACACAAGTAAGAAATATAGGAGATGATGCTGTTTACAAAATAGCGCCAACCTACTATAAGAACTTTACTTGGATGCGAGATTATAACCTAAGATGGGAACTGACTAAATCCCTATCTTTCGACTACCATGCCAATAATCAGTCCAGAATTGACGAGCCTTATGGAAGATTAGACACCAAAGAAAAGAAAGATACTATGTGGCAACGTTTATCTTCTTTTGGTAGAAATACCCTCTATACACAGTCCTTTAATGCTAGCTATACCTTGCCTTTATCCAAATTACCCATAACTGATTGGACTACTATCCGAACTACTTATAATAGTACGTATAACTGGACCGTTGCTTCAAGATTGGCTGCAGGCTTAGGAAACACTATTGGCAATACGCAGCAAATTCAAATCAATGGTGAATTAGATTTCAGAGGTCTATACAATAAAAACCGTTGGCTGAAAGCCTTTAACCAACCACCGCCGCCGAAACCTAAAAACAGCAAAGGAAAAGGGGCAAAAGAAGAACTACCACAAGAGAAAGGTTCTCGTAGTATGAACATAAATCCAGGTGATGTAGATGCACCACCTCCACCTCAAATAGAACCAGAGCCAAAAGATAAACAACAAGAAAAACATAAAGTAGAACCTAAAAAACTGACCACTGAACAGAAAGACTCTATCTTACTGGTGGGAGTAGAATTAAGTAAATTTTCAGATGCCCAAATCGACTCTATAAGAAAGGTTTTGACAGCAAAAGAGAAAGCCCTGCAAAAAGCTGAAAGAGATAAACTGAAAAAAGAGAAAAAGCTAGCTCGAAAATTACGTAGAAGCAGATCACCACAAATGAGTGGTATTGTAAGGTTTTTGGGAAGGTTGCTAACTATGGTTAAACGAACAACTGTAAACTATACCCAACAAAGCGGCACCATATTGCCCGGCTATATGGATAGCACGCGTATGACAGGAATTAATACAGCCTCTTCACAGCCAGGATTTGACTTTGTTTATGGATATCAACCTAACAGAAATTGGCTAGAACAAAAAGCTACTGATGGGCGGCTAACCAACGACCCATTGTTTAATGGTAATTTCCAACAAACCTATTCGCAGAATTTAAACATACAAACTACCGTAGAACCGATTCAAGATTTAAGAATTGACCTTACTTGGAACAAAGTATTTACCAAAGCACATACAGAGCTTTATAAAGACACGACCGCCGATCAAGTGAGAGATTATAATCATCTTAGTCCTTATGAAACGGGTTCTTTTAATGTTACTTATGTTGGATTGAAAACCCTATTCCAGTCGGATAGAAGTACTTTTGAGCAATTTTTAAATAATAGAACGGTAATATCCCAGCGATTAGGAAGAAGTAATCCTTACTCTAATGAAGTACCTGATCCGAATAACCCGAATTATTCCAAAGGTTATACACAATATGCTCAAGATGTGATGGTGCCCGCGTTTTTGGCGGCTTATACCGGAAAGAGTGCTAATAATGTAGCTTTAATTGATAGCAGAAATGAATCAATTAAGAGCAATCCATTTAGATATTACTTCCCGATGCCGAATTGGCGCCTCACATATTCCGGACTTTCGAAAATAGCTTTCTTACAAGACTATATTCAGAATCTAATGATTAACCATACTTATTCAGGTACCTTATCTATGAATAGCTTTGTATCATCATTGTACTATCAAGATATTTTTAGTGTAGGGTTCCCCTCTTTTATAGATTCCAACTCCGGAAACTTTGTACCGTTTTATCAAGTGCCAAGTGTTACTATTACCGAACAGTTTAATCCTTTCATTGGTATTGATGCAGCCTTTAGTAATAATATTACTTCAAGATTTGAATTTAGAAAATCAAGAACCATTAGCTTGAGTATGCTAGACTATCAAGTGGCTGAAACCAGAAGTACTGAATACGTTTTTGGCTTAGGGTA
>CALMXV010000061.1 GCA_937871155.1 uncultured Taibaiella sp.
TCATCATCCTGTTCTTTATGGCTACCATGTTTTGGTTTTACATCAGCGTCTTTGACTGCTACCATAAATTCTTTTGCAGGTTTGAATGCAGGAATATAATGTTCTGGTATTTCTACAGCAACATTTTTCTTGATGTTCCTTCCAATTTTAGCAGCTCTTTTCTTTAAAATAAAACTACCAAAGCCACGGATATAAATGGCTTCTCCATCAGTTAGGGTGCCTTTTACTTCTTTAAAGAAGGCTTCTAAGGCAACTAAAATGTCAATTTTAGGAATCCCTGTTTTTTCTGCGATACTGTTAACGACGTCTGCTTTTCTCATAAAAGAAATTTTAGCATTTAAAAATTTTTGTAAATGTTCAATAGATGGTTTTAAAAAAAATATCTTAACGCAAATAAACACAATTTTATATTCTTAGCAATAAACAATTTGTATTATTTGATATAGTAATTTTGCAAAAATTTTTTATCAGTGGATAATTATAGGAGAAAGGCAGTGGCTATATGGTTATTGGTTGGTGTGTTTATGATTATGATTCAAGTCTTATTAGGCGGTGTAACAAGGCTAACAGGCTCCGGATTATCTATCACCGAATGGAAACCTATCATGGGAACATTACCTCCTTTAAATCAAGAAGATTGGATGAAGGCATTTGAAGGCTACAAAAAAATTGCTCAATACAAATACTTAAATAGTCATTTTACTTTAGGTGATTTTCAATTTATTTTTTTCTGGGAATGGTTTCATCGTGTATGGGCAAGGCTTTTAGGGGTGGTGTTTGCTATAGGGTTTATATATTTTTGGGTTAGAAAATATTTTGATAAAAAGATGATTGTGCCCTTCATCATCTTATTCGTTTTAGGAGGATTGCAAGGGCTAATAGGTTGGATAATGGTACAGAGCGGTTTGAATGAAAGTGACTTGTATGTTAGTCATATAAAATTAGCTTTTCATTTTATCGCGGCTTTGGTATTGCTATGTTACACACTTTGGTTTGCGCTTCAGTTATTAATTCCTAAGGAGAAACAAATAATCCATCGAAGGCAGCCTACTTTTCTACTCATTTTCATCTTGGTATTTGGAATTCAACTTACCTATGGTGCATTTATGGCTGGTTTGAAAGCGGCGCCTTTTGCTCCTACCTGGCCGTTAATTAATGGAGATTGGGTGCCGGCTACATTTGCAAAAGATAGTTGGATAAATCACCCGATTAATATTCAGTTTATTCATCGTCAATTAGCTTACTTATTGTTTACATTCGGCATCATCTTATTTGTGCGCCTTTATAAGCTAGGTAAGAAAAGCCAATCAGCATTATTAATGCGATATGCAAGTTATATGTTGCTGCTATTAACAGTTCAAGTAGTTTTGGGCATCGTCACGGTATTGCTTGCTCCTAAGATGGGTGCCGTTAGTTTTGGTTCTTACGAACTATTGGCGGAGGCGCATCAACTGGTTGCCATGTTATTGCTATCAGTTTTAGTTGTATTGTATTATTTAATTAGACGCCGGCAAACTGCAATTGCCTATCATTAAAGAAATGGCGCTCAAGTGAACTATTAAAATCAAATGAATTAGAGTATCTTTCATTTTAGATGGGCATTATTCTTCAGAAAGTATATAGTTTTCTTCCTATTCAGTTGTTACTCTTGCATTTCAGGAAGTATCAATTGATGTTATTATTCTGGCTCATCTTATTCTTAACCTTATCAGGAAATTTTGCAACTACTTTTGGTGCGGACTCCTTATTTCTAGCTCCTGAATATCTAGGGCAAATCAATATGATGAGTATGTTTTTACTCGGTGCAGCTACTGCCATATTTATGATGTCTTGGAATATAACCACATTTATAATTCATAGTCAAAGAATTCCTTTTTTAGGAGCTACTCGTCATAGTTTTCTAAAGTACTGTATTAATAATGCCTTACTTCCGCTTATTTACCTCTTATTTTTTACGATAATTAGCGTTCGTTTTCAAATAGATAATGAAAACACAAAACCCTTACGTATCCTATTGCTACAGCTTGGGTTTTATTTGGGTATCATAACTGTTTTATTTATTTCGTTCGTTTATTTTTTTCGGGTAGATAAAGACCTTTTTAAGATTGTGCTTTCAAAGATTACGAATCCTTCGTTGATAAGAGAATTTGTTCCTTACGATTCTTTAGATGAAGACTATGATGTGATAAGAGCCGATACCTATGTCTCTAGTAATCTAAGAATCGGAAAGGTGAAAGACCTCAAATCATATCATCCTCGTTTGATGAATATAGTGCTGCGTATGCATCATCGCAATGCCATTACTGCTACTTTTTTTTCCTTGTTGTTGCTTATCATTCTCGGTATATTTTTTAATGAGCCAAGGCTAAGGATACCTGCTGGTGCAGGTTTCTTAATATTGTTTTCTATTATCATGGGGCTTGTAGGTGCTA
>CALMXV010000062.1 GCA_937871155.1 uncultured Taibaiella sp.
GAAATATTGATATTAAGGCATTGCCTTCTGGTATCTTCAGCCTTATACTACAAAATGGTACTCGTAAAGAAGTCTTTAATTTTTTGAAAAAATAATTTATAACCCTTTTAAAAAAGAAAAATCATGAAACAGTTCCTGTTTTTAATCTTGATGTGCTTAGGGGTTATATCAACACAAGCACAACAAAAACCACAGTACTATTTTGCTCCAAAGCTTGATGATAGCGCTCATTTTGGAATAACTTATTATACGGTCCACGGGGGGATATCTCAACATAATACTACAAGCCTAAGTTTGATCTATAAGCAATTATCAATATACGAACCTAGAAATTTCAAATACCCTCCAAAGGGTAAGATAACAGCATTGTATCTTTGGGTTTATAATGCTTATACAAATTATGCCGATGGAAAATATAGGTTTTCTCCCTTTGTCATAAGAATGGGAACGACTTTAAGAGATAGTTTTGGTATAGGATCTAATTGTACACTGTTTGATGAAGAAAAAGACCTGACAACAGTAATTTCAGGAAACCCCTACACCATTCCCGACACCACATTGAACCCCTATTCAAATTTTAGAAAATGGATAAAACTGCCTTTGCAAATCCCTTTTATGTTTGACCCCAACAAAAATTTAGTGGTACAATTTGAAGAAAGTAATGATAGTACTTTACAACAAACTGCACCTACTTTTATTCGATTACTTAGTTGTATTGATTCTTTAACATTCAATAAAGTTCGTTTTATCAGTTGTCAAGTTAATTTAAAAACAGTGAGTAATGGAGGGTTTGTCCCAACTTTACTACCTTGTATTGGTTTTGATTTAGATACTACGGGAGTTTCGGGAGTAGATGAAATAAAAGCAACCTCTCTTCAACTATATCCCAATCCAGCTACAACTACAATCCACCTTAGTATCAAAGGCAGCTATACCATCAGTACCCTACAAGGAGCCATAG
This sequence comes from uncultured Taibaiella sp., assembly GCA_937871155.1. Lineage (GTDB taxonomy): Bacteria > Bacteroidota > Bacteroidia > Chitinophagales > Chitinophagaceae > JAFIGV01. The sequence goes on from CALMXV010000062.1 coordinate 962, forward strand.
TACAGCAAGGTGAGGGTGACGAGGCAAATGTTGGAGCCTTGCCACAAGGGTTATACTTAGTACAGCTAACTACTAAAAATGGCGAACGGCTGGTGGGTCGATTTTTAAAAGAATAATAAGGGAGTTGAAAATTGAAAGTTGAAAGTTGAAACATTATAGGCTGCTCTAAACGAGCAGCCTATAATAATAAGCAATCTTAGTAATTGTTAATTATAAATGTATTGCTTCACCAAGAGCCACTTCTATAGCGTCTTTAACCGCCTCACTCATGGTAGGATGCGGGAAGATGGTATCTAATTGTTCTTGCCAAGTAGTTTCCAATTTACGAGCCGTTACAGTTTCTGCAATAATCTCTGTAACATTAGCACCTATCATGTGTGTGCCTAGCCATTCACCATATTTAGCATCAAATACTACTTTCACAAAACCTTCGTTGGCACCGGCAGCACTCGCTTTCCCTGAGGCAGAGAATGGGAACTTACCTACCTTCACTTCATAGCCGGCATCTTTAGCTTGTTTTTCCGTCATACCTACAGAGGCAATCTCTGGAGAGCAATAGGTGCAGCCAGGGACATTATGATAATCTAATGCCTCAGGAATATGATGATATTTACCTTCTTTTTGTGCAATAGCTTCTACACATATCACCGCTTCTTTCATAG
>CALMXV010000063.1 GCA_937871155.1 uncultured Taibaiella sp.
GTGTGCTCTTCCGATCTATGAACAAAAAACTATTAACTCTCGTGTTATTTATAACATCGATGTTATCAACAAGCATTGCACAAGCGGCAACCTATTATTATGAAGGTTCCGGCTCTTTGAATACCGCTGCTAACTGGAATTCAATGCCAGATGGTTCAGGTACTAGTCCCCTAACTTTTCTAGGGAATCATACATGGGTAATTCAGAATGGGCAATCAGTAACGTTTTCCGGTGCTACTTGGTTTATAAATTTGGGTATATCAGGTTCACTCAGAGTTGACTCTACAGCTAGTCTTACATTGGGTAGTGGTGGTTCTATTTTAGTAAATACGTTTATTGTAAGAGGTACCTATATTCACAATACGGGTTTGACTAATATTCCTGGTATTTCAAGATACTTTCATTCTGGTAATAATGGATTAACTACGGGGCACGGCAGTGTTATCATTCAAAATGCAGGTAATACCGTCTTACCACATATTATATGGGGTAATTTAACTTTTAGTGTGCCTTCTGTTGACTTATCAAGTGCTCAAGGTAGAGACGTAAGGGATGTAAGAGGAGACTTAGTAATTAATTCCGGTTTTGTAGTTTTAAATGACGGAGGTACAAATAATACAGAAGTAAGAGGAGACTTTAAAGTAAATACTGGAGCTACATTAGTGCTTTCTACAGATTTATCCAATAAAACCATAGATCCATACAAAGATCTAATTATTAATGGTACAGTTTATAGAGATGGACCTAATTGGACACGTTTCCGTATGCGAGGATTAAATTATAATATAACCATTGGGTCTTCGGCTACGTTAGACAATACTAATATACAATGGAGGATGATGAATAACTCTAGTTATACCTTAAATGGAAATTTGACCAATGCAGCTACTAGAGATTTTGATTTAAATGGAAATTCAACTTTTGTAATCGCAGCCAATTCAATTTTTACTAATAACGGTAATGCTGATTTTAATGGAAATAATGTAACCATAAAATCTAATGCTACAAGTACTGGTATCATTGGAAATGGAACTACTATTTTAGATGCTACCAATGTAACTATCGAACGATATATAACCAACCGTCGTGCTTGGAGATTATTATCTGCACCACTAGCAGCAGCTACAGCACCTACTATTTTAAATTCTTGGCAAGAAGGGGTTGAAGGTGGAAATCCGAACCCTGGTTATGGCACATGGATTACAGCACCTAAAGGACCTATGAATGGTTACGATAGTTATTCGCCTTCTGTTTCAATAAAGTTTTGGAACAATACCGCTTGGGGAAATATTGACAATACCATCGTTCCAAAAGTAACCGACTTTGGCGGAGCTTGGCAGTTATTTGTAAGAGGTGATAAAAGTGTGACAGGAACCGGACCATCAACAAGTACTACATTACGTATGACAGGCACCTTAAATCAAGGTAATGTAAATAATGTGGGTGCAGCAGGTGCAAGTATGTCATTAATTGGTAACCCATATCCAAGTCCTGTAGATTACGAACAAGTATTTTTAGGTAATGGCAGCACTTATGCTACCATTTATGTTTGGGATGCTAATCTAGGAACTTCTGGTGGCTATAGAACCATTACTAGAACAGGAGCAAATACTTATAGCGCTACTCCAAATGGAGTTGTGAATCCTCAATACATCCAGAGTGGTCAAGCATTTTTCATTGCAGGAAATGGCACATTGAATTTTACTGAAAGCATGAAAGTTTCTTCTGTGCCTTCACAAACCGTGTTCAAATCAGTTGCTGCATCTGGTCAAAAAATGAATATCAACTTGAACAGTATCGAAGCAGGTGAAGCTCAATTAGCAGATGGAGTAACCTTAGAATTTGGTGCTGCGTATAATACCATGCCTTCTTCTGAAGATGTATTAAAGTTGGAAAACTTCGGTGAAAATCTTTCTATCAATCATCAATTCAACAACTACACTATAGAAAAACGTGGAGAAGTAACTACAACCGAAACTGTGCTATTAAACCTTTGGAATGTAGCAGCAAAAACGTATCAGTTAAGCATTGAGTCTTCTAATTTTGAAGCTACTACTACAGCATATCTCGTAGATGCTTATACTTCTACTACTACACCTTTAAATATGATGGGTGAAAGCATTTATGAATTTGCAGTTTCTGCAGACCCTAAATCACAAGATCTTAATCGTTTCAAAATAATTTTTGATAATAGCCGTAAAATGGCAACTACAACAGCTAGTTCAGTAGTAGTATTCCCTAACCCAATGCAAGGAAATAGCTTTAATATAGCATTCAACAACATTGAAAAAGGCGCTTATACGCTACAAGTTACCAGCTTGTCTGGCACAGTGATGGCTGCTCAGTCAATACAACATGAAGGAGCACACACCTATCAAATGACGGTACCTACTACCTTGGCTGCCGGTATTTATAACATTACTGTTTTAGATGTAGGTGGTAAAACTATCGCTACTCAGAAAATGGTAAAATAGATTCTAAATTTTGTAAAGGCATTATAAATGCCAATCGTATAAAGGCAGCCATTAAGGCTGCCTTTATCGTTCAATAAATGTTTCAGTCAGTAAACTAACTTACTTTTGCAAGTTCTATGAGAATTGATATCATCACGGTATTGCCTGAGTTACTTGAAAGTCCTTTTAAACACTCTATCATGAAGCGTGCGCAAACAAAAGGCTATTTGGAATTGCATCTGCATTCATTAAGGGATTATACGCCATTTAAACATGGGCAAGTGGACGACTATCAATTTGGTGGTGGTGCCGGAATGGTGATGATGCCTGAACCTCTTTCAATCATCATAGAAAAATTGCAAGCAGATAGAAATTACGACGCTGTGATTTATTTAACTCCTGATGGTGAAACCTTACGTCAAAAGAGAGCGAATCGAATATCATTAATGGAAAATATCTTACTAATCTGCGGTCACTACAAAGGAATAGATGAACGGATTCGTGAGAAGTACATCACTATGGAAATATCGGTAGGAGATTATGTGTTGAGTGGAGGAGAGTTGGCTGCTGCAATTTTGGTAGATGCAGTAGTGCGTCTTATTCCTGGAGTTTTAAATAATGAAACATCAGCATTAACGGATTCTTTTCAGGATAATTTGTTGGCGCCACCTGTTTATACTCGTCCTGCAGTTTGGAAAGATATGGCAGTACCTGAAATTCTGTTAAGTGGAGACCCAAAGAAAATAGAAGAATGGCGGTATGAAATGGCGATAAAACGTACTCAAATAAGGCGACCGGACTTGCTGCTACATGAAAATAAAGAATAATTGTAATTTTTTTTTGAAATACAATAAATGAAACTTACCTTTGCCGTCCCAAATTTAATTAAAGATGAACGCTGTTGAGTTTGTACAAGAACAAATGTCTGCCCCAAAAGAATTTCCAAAGTTCAAAGCAGGCGATAATGTGACTGTTAACTATAAAATTATTGAAGGTGCTAAAGAACGTATCCAGTCGTTCAAAGGTGATGTTATCAAACGTCAAGGACAAGGTGCTACACAAACATTTACTGTTCGTAAAATGTCGGATGGTGTTGGTGTTGAGCGTCTTTTCCCTTTGTTCTCACCAAACATTGAATCTATCCAATTGCACAAAGTAGGTCGTGTACGCCGTGCTAAATTGTTTTATCTTCGTGAATGTAGTGGTAAATCTGCTCGTATTAAAGAGAAGAAACAAGTAACTACTAAAAAATAGATTTATAATAACTGCTGTAGTACTACAGTTGAAGTAATTAAATCCCCCTTGCTAGTGCATTGGGGATTTAATTATTTGCGTTTTAATGATAAACGTTTTTGTAAGCTTTGAATCAACACTTCATTTATTCTTAGTCTTAAAAAATTGAACCATTCATGCTTAAGACTGTATCTGAATCCTTACTTTTGTCCACTCAAAATAATACCACGATGAAATTTACTGCACACATCAACATTATGCCTTTAAAAGAACTATTAGACCCACAAGGAAAAGCTGTAAACGGAAGTTTGCACAATCTTGGGTTGCATCAAGTGCAAGATGTACGCGTGGGAAAACATATTACCTTAACCATGGAGGCTGCTTCAAAAGCAGAAGCAGAAAGTATGACGACAGAAGCCTGTAAAAAACTTTTGGCAAACCAGGTTATGGAAGCTTTCGATTTTACCATTACTGAAGCACAATAAGCTATACATTGAAACTATACCTTGTACCCTCCCCAATAGGCAATCTTGGTGATATTACTTATCGGGCTGTTAGTGTATTACAACAGGCAGATGGAATTTTGTGTGAAGATACCCGTACTAGCTACATTTTATTAAAACATTATGCCATTCAAAAGCCTTTAACGCCTTACCACCAGCATAATGAACACAAAGTTTTGCCGCATTTAATACAACAATTAAAAAGTGGTAAAACTCTAGCACTACTTACTGATGCAGGAACTCCGGGTATTTCTGACCCAGGTTTTTTATTGGTGAGAGAATGCTTAAAAGAACAAATCCCGGTCGAGTGCTTACCTGGAGCTACTGCCTTTGTACCGGCATTGATTCAAAGCGGCATCCCAAGCAATCGTTTTCTTTTTGAAGGGTTTTTGCCTATTAAAAAAGGCAGACAAACTTTATTGAAGCAGTTAGCCAATGAAGAGCGAACAATTATTCTTTATGAAAGTCCACATAGATTAGTGAAGGCTTTGAAAGAATTAGCAGAGTATTTTGGGGCATCAAGAAAAGCTGCCGTTTGTAGAGAACTTACCAAACTCTTTGAAGAAACAAGAGTAGAAAATTTGGAAAACCTCATCCTACATTATGAAGCACATCCTCCCAAAGGCGAGATCGTTTTGATTGTAGAAGGTAAGCAATAAATATCAGCTATTAGGGGCTTTGAAACGGTTAGAATAGTCGTTTATTCTTTTTCAAATTAGCAAGGTATTCTTGTAAATCTGGAGAGGGCTTAATCACTAATAACGCACCAATATAAACTAGCATTATGATTGTGGTGCGAATAATTGCATCTAAGAGGGGATGAAGAGAATACGGTATTAAATAAACAGAGGCTGCTGCCAAAATACCTGCTATTAAAACCCCAATACTTTTACTTGAAAATGGATGTAGCTGCATCTTCTTCCAAAGGAAAATCATTTTACAAATATTAAAGATGATAAGTGCAATCGTAGCGCCCCAGGCTGCACCATAAATTCCCATTTTGGGTACTAGCACTCCTATTAGAATAAACATCAAGACTATTAATACAATCGATATTCTGAAATTGAATTTATAATATTTGGAGATACTGATTAATTCACTATTCAACCCTGTTCCCATATCGGTTAATCTTCCCAAAACCAAAATTGGCACTACACTTAATAAAGCATCATAGCTTTCTCCTTTAGTGCTTAGCTGATTTAAAAAATTGACTGCATTGGGAGTATTCATTAATACAATGATACACATACCTACGGCTGCGAT
>CALMXV010000064.1 GCA_937871155.1 uncultured Taibaiella sp.
ACTGAAATTCATCAAGTATTAGCTATGGAAGTACCGGAAGAGGAATTGTTGAAACGATTAGTATCTCGAGGTAAAATGAGTGGTCGCAGCGATGATAATGAAGAAGTAATTGGCAAAAGAATCAAAGAATATTATGCAAAGACCGAAGCAGTAGCCATACATTATAATGAGTTAGGAAAGCTAGAGCGCATTAAAGGAATAGGTTCAATAGAAGATATATTCCAATCTTTAAGTAAGAATATCGAAAAATATTTACAACCAGCATAGTGGATAAAGGAAACTTTGTAGATTATATAAGAATATTCTGTCGCAGCGGCAAAGGCGGCGCAGGTAGTTCTCATTTTGCGCGTACCAAGTTTAAGGCGATGGCAGGACCTGATGGCGGTGATGGTGGGCGTGGTGGACATATTATCCTACGTGGTAATGCTCAGTTATGGACATTGTTACATCTTCGCTATCATAAAAATGTATTGGCAGAAGATGGCGAAAAAGGAAGTAAGAATAATTGTACCGGACGATTTGGGAAAGATATTGTCATAGAAGTACCTCTAGGCACTGTAGCTAAGGATGAAGAAACTGATGAAGTAGAAGCAGAAATTCTGCATGATGGGCAAGAAGTTATTTGGCTTCCGGGAGGCAGAGGCGGATTAGGTAATAGCAATTTTGCAACGGCCACTAATCAAGCCCCTGAATACGCACAACCCGGTGAGATGGGCATAGAAGGCTACAAATTTTTAGAGCTAAAAATGTTGGCTGATGTTGGTTTAGTGGGTTTTCCTAATGCTGGAAAATCTACTTTGCTATCTGTTATTAGTGCTGCCAAACCAAAGATTGCCGATTATGCTTTTACTACTATTGTACCACAACTAGGTATGGTTCCTTATAGAGATAATCGTTCTTTTGCTGTCGCCGATTTACCAGGAATAATCGAAGGTGCTGCTGAAGGAAAAGGCTTAGGGCATAGATTCCTAAGACATATCGAACGTAACCCTATTTTATTATTCCTGATCCCAGCTGATAGCAATAACCATGCTAAAGAGCTTCAAATACTCTTAGAAGAATTAGAAGCATACAATGAAGAGTTATTAGATAAAAAAATGGTGATTGCAATTTCTAAAAGTGATATGTTGGATGATGAATTGAAAAGTGAAATTTCAGCAACCTTGCCTAAGACGATTCCTCATATATATATTTCCTCTGTTGCCAATATAGGAATTGCAACTTTGAAAGATCTACTTTGGGAAGCACTAAATGGCTCGAGTACTTAGGACACGACCAATATACTTGAAAGCTCAGATTAAGAAACCTCACATCTTAAGAATCAACAATAACCAATATCTGTAAGTGCAACGAAAAAATTAGTAAAACAAAAAAGGCTGACCTTCTCGGGCAGCCATTTTTATTTTATAATATATTGCAATCTATTTTGCTTCATTCAGAGATAACTGCTTTACAGTTGTATCCGTTGGAGTTGCAACATTTGTAGGTGTTGAAGTTGTTGGTTTATGTAAGGTATAATATGATTTTTGTTTGGCTAACCAAGATTTGTATTCAGCTTCTGTTTCAACAATTACGGTACCTCTCATAGAATAGTGTCCTTTACCACACATTTGGTCACAAGCAATTTCATAAACAAAATCAGGATTACCTGTCATCTTTTTCATCTGTTCAGTAGTGTACAAAGGAGTAAACCACATAGTAGTAATCACACCAGGTACAGCATCCATTTTTAATCTAAAGTGAGGAAGCCCTACGTCATGGATAACATCTCTAGAGTTAATGATTAACTTGACTGGTTTATTTACAATTAAATGAAGTTCTCCATTTTCAGCTATCACATCATCTTTATTTGCTTTATCTTCCCAATCAAGACCGAGAACGTTATTAGCATCATCAATTTTTCTAAAATCGCGTTTCCCAAGATTTTTATCATACCCTGCATAACGAATCAACCAATTGAATTGTTTTCCTACAATTTCAACTACTTGAGCATCTTTCGGAGCTTCAGAAGTAATATGTGACCAGCTTTTAAGACCGATGGCAATTAAAATAGCTAAAGTGATTGCAGGTACTGTAGTCCAAATAATTTCAAGTTTGTTATTATGAGGATAAAAATGAGATTTTCTTTCTTCTTTAAACTGATATCTATATGCAAACCAAAATAAAAGTGTTTGAGTAATAAAAAACACTAATCCGGTTACATAAATCATAATTTTTAATTGCCAATCGTACTCTACTCCATGTTCAGAAGCTGCTACAGGGAGCATTTTATCAGACATAGCTACATGGCATTCATACATACCCCAAAGACCTAAAAAGAAAAATGCAACAAATAACCAAGCCATAAGACTGTTTACTTGTTTATTCACTTTTTCTTCTCCACGTAAGATAGTTGCATATTCGCTTGCTTTTGCAATTTGGTAGATAATGATAAATACCAATGATATTATTAATATAGTTATAAATCCGGACATGAAATCAATTACTTGTATTTTATGAAAAATGTATTTCTAAATTTAAAAAAACAATTAGCTCTGGTGTAATAATGCTTCTTTAAGCATAGGATTATTATGAGGTATTAGAGAGTTTTTAGCTAGCGTTTTTGCAGTAGTTAAAATAAATAATCCTATAAATCCTGCAAAGATGCCAAATTCATACCAACTCAAATGCCAATTTTCAGCTAATGGGCCAGGCATGGTCATGATATAAAAGTTTAACCACTGACCAAATACAATTGTCATCGCCATGAAGGTAACTGTAAAGTAATTACGTTTACTATTACGGCTCATTAGAATTAAAATTGGCATAATGAAATTGATCACAAAAGTAGTGTACCAAATCAAACTATAAGGTCCGTGTTGACGTATTTTAAAATACCAAGTTTCTTCTGGGATATTCGCATACCAAATAAGCATATACTGATCAAACCACACATAAGCCCAGAAAATAGAAAATGCAAACATCAATTTTCCTAAATCATGGATATGTTCTTTGTTGACAATATCCATTTTACCTTGATTCTTCAAATAAACAACCCAAAGTAATATCATAGACATCCCAGCTACAAAGGCACCTGCAAATGTGTACCAACTATACATAGTAGAATACCAGTGTGCGTCAATACTCATCAGCCAAACCCAAGGAGTGGTACTCATTTGAGTTAACGCATAAACAAATAAGAACGCCGCGGACCATTTAATGGTTAACCAATAAATCTTAGTACTATTTTTAGGAGCTTGCTCTTGTGCTAAAGAAAGGCTTTGAAACTTTTTGCCAAAATAAGACCATAAGGCAATAGTAACAACGGTAAAACCAACAAACATTCCTGGATTTAAAAAGGCTTTTTTACCTTCTAAAATTTTATCACCTTCAGGATGTACCCAATGATAAATAGGATTATGACCGTCAATGTTAAATACAAATGCAACACACATCAAAACGATACCGGCTATCAAACCAAATATCCAAACATTCGCTCCAATTGCTTCTGGAACTCTTTTATAGGCTACCAACCATGCACCTTGAGCTAATGAGGCAGCTGCTTGAATAAATATACTTGCTACACACATTAATAGAAAGAAAACACTGTTGTGTAATAATACAATCCAAAAACGAGTTCTTTCTGCATGCATGATTTCATGATCAGAAGCATGGCTATTCATTAAAGTAATAGCACCAAATAATAAGGTGATCACCCCTATTAGAATCAGTACCATAGCAGTGGTCTTTAGCCTTGCGGGTATCTCAAAACGATCAGTCATGGGTATTCTTTTTGTTCTTTTTCTTAAAAAAAATATTATTTAATTTTTGTAGTATCTACAGCTGTAGCACTAGCAGTTTCATTTGATGCAACAGTAGTAAGCCCCAAAGTAAAAGGTGCACCTCCATTGTCTGCTTGAACCTTCTTAATATAAGCTATTACTTGCCATCTTTGTTTGATGTCTAATTGAGAAGCATGTGAACCCATCATGTTTTTGCCAAACTTGATAGCTGCATACATCTGTCCAACTGGCATATTTAAATACTTAGCATCTTTGAAATTTGCAGGTGCTGCTGCAAATTTACCATTACCATCGTTATAAAGAGGACCATTACCGTCAAGCTTTTGCCCATGGCAGATACCACAATAAATATCAAACAAGCGCTTCCCTTCATTTAATTCATCTTCACTAAAACGAAGATGGGTAGTTAATGTTTTATAAGCGTTGGTATCACCTTCTACCAAGTGATCTGGTAATTCGTGACCTTGTGCTATTGTACCCAAAACTGGTAAACGACTGGTTTGTTTATCCTTAAAATTGGGGTTATCCGTATAAGCATCATAAGCACGTGAGTAGGTCATATCTGGCGCATACGTCTTACCAGGGTTACGGCGTTTTCCACCGCTGTTACAGGCTGACATGCCGATTCCTACTATCAGCGCTGCTACCACTATGCTTTTTGTTTTGTTCATAATACTGTTCAAAAAAATTCAAATTATGAATGTGCAGTTACTAATCCTTTTTGATAATCTTCCTCTTTATCCCATCTGCCATACCACCATCCTTCTTCAGCTACTTCCATGTATGTTTCATTAGCACCAGTTGATTTAAGAAAATCTAAAACTTCTTGTTCCGTCACATGATCATTCATTTCAATAGTTAATACAAAGGTATCATCTGTTTGTCTAGGATGAAATACATGTTTTTTAACACCTGGCATGATTTGGTTTAAATAACAAAAAGTCAAAACCATACCTACAGCAGAAAATAAAACAGTTAACTCAAATGTAATTGGAATAAATGCGGGAAGTGCAAAGAATGGTTTACCACCGAAGTTAATAGGCCAATCGCTTAGGAATATCCAAGACATAAATCCTAATGCAGTACATGTTCCTAAGATACCATAAATAAAGCCGGCAACGTGCAAATCTGTATCTTTTAATCCCATTTCCTTATCCAATCCATGAACAGGGAAAGGTGTAAATACATCATGCATTTTGTAACCACTATGACGTACTTTCTTTACTGCAGGAAAAAGAACTTCCTCATCTAAATACGTAGCTACTGCAAATTTTTTAACTGACATATACTAAAGTCAAATTTTAAATTAAAATCAAATTTCTTTTCTTACGTTCTATTTCTCTTCTATTAAATTTTTACCTCTCAAAAACGAAATGATAAGTAAAAATTAATGATGGTGTGCATGTTCTTCTATAAACTGCTCAGTGCTTTTTTCTTCAATCGTATCCATTTTCTTCTTATAATTAGCTCCAGATCCTTTGAGTACAAACTTAATCTCAGCAATTGCAATTACAGGGAAGTATTTTGCAAATAAGAAGAAGCATGTAAAGAATAATCCAAAGGTTCCTAAGTAGAAACCAACTTCGGGCCAATCAGGAGAATAATAAGTCCAAGAACTTGGTAAGTAATCACGATAAACAGAAGTTACAATAATTACAAAACGCTCGAA